>JAQFVO010000428.1 GCA_027942505.1 Endozoicomonas sp.
GCCATACCAAAGCCAATGGTGCCCTGGACAACCGACCCCAGCCCGACCAAAAACATGGCTGCAAGCAATTGCAGCAAGGATAATTCCATTAAGTGCCTTCCATTGAACGAAATCTATTACAGGCCTTCAACATCGCAGCCGGCGCTGTTATAAGGTTGTTTCGAGTAAAATCTGCTGCTGATTATATACAGATGGCAAAAAAACAGAACATAAGTACTATTATTTTCCTCCCGGACTTTTTGCCAGCCGGGCAACAAAAAAGCAAAAGTGAGAAAACAACAACAAAAGGCAGCTCATGTATCCCACTCCACCATTTTCAAGGAGTCGATGATCTGCCACGGCAAGAGTTGATTCCCTTTTTTTCAGGGCCTTTGGCGACACCCTCCTTGCAGGAATGACGAAGAGTAGAAGGATATCAGGCTTTAGACTATATCTACTTTTTGCTCCTTCAACTGTGTTTGGGGATTAACAGGTTCCGTCCGAATGTCAGGTGCGGCTGAGAAAGGACTTAGGAATTGTCCAGAAATAATTTCCACGTTTCCAGGGGCGCTACCCGCCTCCCGCTGCCCGCAAAAGCACAAACGGTTGGGCCTTTGCGGGTTGTGGGTAGCTTCCTGAAATGTGGAAATTATTTAAAGACAGCTCCTAAGTGTCAATGCTCTGCCGGGTCGTGCACACCGACCAGAGTCAGGCGTTTGGCAATGACACGCTCTTTTTCCCCGGCGATATTGATCCACAAATATCGCCCATCAGCATCCTGACGATCCAGGCAGATGGTGCCGGAGCGACCGTCTTTGAGGCGTACTTCGATCTGAAACATGCCAGCCTTGCCATCCCGATAAGGAAGCGTCTCGTCATTCTGCGGCACCTCGGCTTTTTGCACATGTGCAAAATCCGGGGCTCTGGCCTGCTTCAAAATCTGCTCACTTTCCTTGCGCGACAGCCCCTTGTCAGCCGCGTTCCGGCAACACTTTTCGGCCCACTCGGGGTTGAGTTTATGCAGCTTGATCAGGTTGTTGAGGGTGGGAACATCACGTACGACAGCTGATGTGTAAAGTGCACTGACGCACTCGGGCATGGTCAGTAGCTTCAGGTGACGGGAGACATAAGCATCATTCTTGCCCAACCGGCGAGCAATATCGCCCTGCTTCAGGCCGCTCGCTTTCAGGCTTTTGATCGCCTCGGCAATTTCCAGGGGTTTGAGATCGTCGCGCTGGATATTTTCCGCCAGCTCCCCCAGAATGGCGTCCATCTCTCCTTCTGTACGCGCATCAACGATGGCCCGAATTTTCAGCCCCTTGAGTCGGGCTGCACGCCAACGACACTCCCCCTTGCGAATCTCGTACAGACCATCGGCATTGGCCGGCGAGACGACGATGGGTTGAATCTGGCCCACCTGCATCATCGAGCACCCAAGCTCCTCGATGTAGTTTTGATCAAACTCAGTGCGTACCTGCTTTTTATTGATCACCCGATCGGTATCGAGCTCCATTACACTATTAACGTCGTATACTGGTTCACCGGTAATAAGCTTGCGAATATCTACCGAAGGACTTTCTACGACTTTTGTCGTTTTATTTTTGATAGCTTTGGTAAAGCTCATGGCGTTATTATCCTATTCGCTCCAACAGTTCGGTGACCAGGTCTTCGTACTGACTGGCCTGGGCACTGCGAGGATTATATTCAAACATGGACTGTTGCAGTGCGTTGGCCTCCCAGACTCTTTTTGACTGGGTAATCCGGGTTTTCATAACAAAATCACCAAACTTATCCAGCAGCTGTTGGTGAAAGTGTCGTTCCACCAACACATCGCGTCCGTCGACACTGTTGCAGAAAATTCCCAGCACCCCCAGGTTCTGGTTCAGGTTTTTTTTGATGTTCATGGCAGAATCGATCAGGTCTTCGATCCCTTTTACTGAATAGTCATCCAGTGTCGTCGGTATCAGCATGTAGTCGGCCGCCATCAGTGCCGAGGTCATTAAGGTACCGAAAGAGGGTAGGCAATCAATAATGATGTAATCAAACTGGTCAAATTGCTGCAGCCGGTTTTTAAAGCTAAACCCGGCATCGATAATATCTTTGTTGGAAATTTCCGCCAGATGCTTTGAGCTGCCAAATACCGACAGTTGTTCACTGACGGCAAATGGTGCCGCGCTCTCGTCACCGTAGTAGAGTTGAATGGTGTTTGCCGGCCCGACCATTAAACGTTTATTGTCGTTTAATTCAAGAATGGCATCGGGTATCTCGTCGCCAAAAATGGTTCGGGTGCTGTTGCCCTGGGCGTCGTTATCAATAAGCAGTACGCTTAACCCCCTGGCCGCCATTCGTTTAGCCAGGTTGGTGCTGGAAGTGGTCTTGCCAACTCCCCCTTTTTGATTAACGATTGCAATCGTTTTTGTCATGCGTGATTCCATGCTGCGGATTCTGGTGTCTGGCAATACCGGTCAGGGAGGTAGCAATCCGCTGTACCACCGTTGGCATCGGGCTTGTTGAAATGTTGCCCTATGTTATCCGTCAAATCCGTTTTCAACAATTCTCCGCTCAACCTGAACTGGTTGAAGACTGACCTGGATCATTTTGTGATTGGCCCGGAGTCGACATTTTATCCCCGACGTTTCCGATTGACCATTCAGCCTGTGGCAAAAAATAACCCGCATAAAAATTTTTTGCACATGTGCAAATTTTTTATCCCACCCTAAAGGAAAAGAAAAGCTTTGAACCACAAAGGCACAGAGTACACAAAGAAAAAGAAAAGCTCTTCTTTGTGCTCTTTGTGCCTTTGTGGTTCAAGGCTTTTATCTTTTTTGCGACACTCGAAGCCGAGGACCAATGGCTCAGGGTGGACTCCCGCAAATAGAGAGTAGGCGCTCCATGGCAGGCACAAATAGCTGATCTTAATCAACTTCCATCAGGACCTGCCTTGCCTGATTGAGAGCAAAACTGAACCAAATCATGTCTGTACGGTCAAATAAAGTAAATAACCGAGTTAAAGGACTACCGATTATGGCCAGAATTACTTTGTTTGATAATTACGACAACTACCGGGGCGATGGTAACGATATCCCCCCCCATTTGCTCAATGCTGATGTGGAAGAGGCGCTACAGGCCTTCCAGCAGCTCAGTGAGTTCCAGTACGTGGAGTTTCACCTGGGCAAACCCACCTATGTGTTTCTGATGGAGGACACCTGCCCACTGACACCTTATCAACGCGTTACCGTATCCATTACCGACCGGGGCGATATGAAGTATGTTTTCGTCTTCAATGACCCCCGGCCCGAGGAACGGTGGTGGATTGTCTACCAACCGGTGGATGAAGATGGTACGCCCATCAGTACAGAACGCTGTGTTGGCTGGTTTGTCGATGAGTTCAGTGCCCTGGAAAAGGCCCGGGATATTCTGGCCAAACCAGATCGGCAGAGCAAGGTTAACTGAAATCTGCACCCGGATTTTACCTTCCAGATGTCTCACGCAAGCTCTGCAAGGGACAAAGTTGGCGAAGCTGATTTAGTCGCAAATGCCTGCGTGGGTATTCTCGCCCGATCAGCCGAGTCATTACTGCCAGGGAGGGCGTCGCAAAAGGCTTTGAAAAGAAGGGAACCACGAAGAACACGAAGGGCACGAAGAAGAGCTTTTCTTTTCCTTTGTGACCTTAGTGTACTTCGTGGTTCAAGGCTTTTATGCTTTTTGTGACACCCGTAGCACCAGTCCTGCCTTAACCACTCCCTGACGCTGGAAATTCAGGCGTTGTCCTTTAACGACGGCCACATCACGATGCCATCCAGCAAGTATAAAAAGTGCCGTGCATGCATAAATATTCAGGTGTTTTTTAACAATAATTAACATCACCATTACTATTGATTATCTGAACATGGACAAACAACAGATCACTGTTACTGTTTCATTAGTTGCTCACAGCATAAGGAGAAACTTGTGTCCATTTCTCTCAAACCCGGACTTACCATCGGCTCAGCCATTGTCGTTACTGCATTGATGGCCCAACCGGTTACCACCAGTGCCTGTACTACGTTTGCCTCGATAGGTGCCGCCAACGCCAATAACGGCCTGATAATCGCCAAAAACCGCGATTCTACCCAGGGTTTTGAGCAGCTGGCGGTACGAAAAGGGGTCGGGCAAAACACCTATCTTGGGCTCTTTTTCAGTCCCGATGGTCAACAGCCATACCCGATGATTTCTGCCGGCATTAACGAGTATGGACTCAGTGTGGTACAAAACGCATCTGTTGCTATTACCAGCGCCGAGCTGGCAGCAGATGGTCCCCATGGCTCAGAGGTAATCTACAAAATTCTGGAAGGTTACAGCTCCGTTGCCGATGTGCTGGCTGATCAGCAGACGCTGTTTGGCAATAACTCTGCCAATTTTCTGATTATTGGTGATCAAACCGAGGCTGTTGTGGTGGAAGTTGGCCCGGAGCAAAATGCCTATCAAATCCTGCGAGCCAGTGACAACAATAACCGGGTTTTTCACACCAATCACTACGTGCTGCAGTCCATGAGGAGGTTTAACAAGGTTTTCTTCCCCGATTCGGAAAATCGATTTACCACCATTAAAAAGTTGATGACCTCTGCCAATGCCCAGCTGACTGCTGACGGTAACTACTACCAGTGGATCAATAGCGCTCAAAATGGGCAATACAACAGCATCTTGAGAAATATCAGCGTCGCCAGCTGGATTGCAGAAATTCCACAAACCGGCACACCGCAGCTCAGGGTGCGGCTCACCTCACCCAACGTGAAGTATCAGCAGTACAATATTGAACTGACTCCGGAGTTCTGGAGCAATCCACCCGCTCAAATTCAGCCTTTTATCCCCAGCTTTGCGGGTCTGGAAGGTGAGCCTGTGAATAGTCAACAGCAATATACCTACAGTGAAACCGAGCTGTAGTTCATCCTCCTCCTGACCATCACCCCTGACGGTTTTGGCCAACATTTCGTCCTCCTTCATTTAATCAGGAGTCTGACATGTCAATTCGTTACGGCGGCATCTCTCTGGCCGCAAGCCTGCTATTCTCCGTTTTGCTGCTTTCGCCCTCAGATGTGGGGGCCTGTACGACCTTCGCTTCAGTAGGGGCAGCCAACTACAACAACGGACTACTGATCGCCAAAAACCGGGACTCACTGGCGACCTTTGAAAATCTGGCCGTCAAGAGCAGTGCCGGCAAAAATAGCTACCTCGGCCTGTTCTACAACGCCAGCAGTCAGACTCCATACCCCTTCCTGGCTTCAGGCATCAATGAACACGGCGTTTCGGTAGTACAGAACGAAGCGGCATCAATCTATCACCCCAACACATTCAATAACGCTGACCAGTCCGCTGTGATCTACACCATATTGGAAAATTACAGCTCGGTAGCAGATGTGCTGGCAGACCAACAAAAGCTATTTGGTAATGGCCTGGCCAATTTCCTGATTATTGGTGACAAGACTGAAGCCATTCTGGTGGAAGTTGGCCCTGACAAGAACTCGTTTCAGATTCTCAATGCCAGCGACAACAATAACCGGGTATTTCACACCAACCATTATGTTCTGAGTGAAATGCGAAAATATAACAAAGTTTACTATTCGGACTCCGAAAGCCGTTTTGTTGCCATAAAAAATCTGATGAACAGTGCATCCGCACAGTATACCGCCGAGGGCAGCTATTTTAACTGGACCAGTAACGCCGTGGACGGCCCGTTAAGAAGCATTTTCCGGGAAATGACCGTCGCCAGCTGGATCGCCAGCGTGCCCGAAAGCGGTATCCCTGAAGTTCTTATTCGTTTTACCTCACCCAGCCTTGACTTTCAGCATTATTACATACAGCTGACGCCTGAATTCTGGAGCTCCCCTCCAGCCACTATCAGCCCTCTGCCGCTCAGCCTAGAGGGTTTTGATCCGGAACCTGTTGGCAGTGAATTACGCTACACCTACAGCGGTGGTGAGCTTTGATCCAGTGACATCAACCTAAATTAACGACAATGGTAAAATAAAAAACTCTGGTTAGAGGGCGTCGCAAAAGGCTCTGAAAAGAAGGGAACCACGAAGAGCACGAAGAGTAGCTTTTCTTTTCCTTTGTGACCTTCGTGTCCTTCGTGGTTCAAGGCTTTTAAATCCCGGCAAACAGGCGATTTGTCATCATCCAGCTAGCGTCTGCCAAGTTCGTCACGAAAATAAATGGTCGTCCTGTCGAATTCCTGCACTTTCCCCTGAACTTTTCTGATGCTGACGATGTCGGAGCAGGGAATCAATATCTAGTGGCGGGATTGTGAAAACCTCAAACATAGCCTCCGGGCGGCCATGAAAAGTGGTGTCGTTGAGGTTCCGGGTAGTCGCTCTGTGCTATGTCCAGGGCTCTGCGGGGCCGAAAGAACCAGGGAACCCTCGTTTGTTCCCCGCAGGCAGTCGGGCGATCGACCATTTTTGAACGAGAACTGCCGTGGATAGTGCTGGCGTCGGGGGGCAAGACCATCAACCGCAGTGGCCCCGGCGCAGACCGGGTGTTCAGGGTAAACGTTCTGATCAGGGCCGGGATGTCGGCACTGATCATCGACCAGTGTCTTATATTCCGGTTAATCATCAGCCCAACGAGCGGGCAAAGGCGCTGCCAGACCGTACAGCACAGGTCCTTGTTCACTTTGAAACACTGGACGATGCCGACCAGCTCGACAGCCTGGTCAAAAGTCTGCGAATTGCCGCACAAGTGGCCAATTACGACGGCAAAAGTCATGCCACATTTGCGGTCGCGCTGAGGAAGATGACAGAGCGGCGCGGAACCTGCCTGCATGCTGATGAGCAGAATACTCTCGCCCTCATTTTGTATACCGCCCAGCCCATGCTGCCCTGGAGCTGGATGAGCCTCTCCTCCACGTGGCACTCACTGGTTTTTGCCGGGGTCTTCAGGTATGCCGGCAAGGTTGACCCACAAACAACAAGAATCTGCACATCGTTGTTCGATGACCTGCTCGACGTGATTACGCTGAAAAGTGCTCAACCGCAGATTTTTCAGGAATTAGACGCCCATGATCTTGTCAATCTGCTGTGGGCGATGGGTAAAGAAGCGGAATTTTCCCCACATCGCATCCCCGAGCTGACTCCGGCAGTAGAGGCTCTGTTGCCCTACGTGACCATCTACAGTCGTCAGTTCAACAATCAAGACACACTCAACATGATGTGGGCGCTGGCCAAACTGTTGGTCGGTGGACTGAAGTTAACCGATTTGTTCAGAGCAGCGGTGTCGGTGGTGTTGTTCTGTGTGGAAACCAGAAAGTCATATTTCAGGCCCAGAGAGCTGGCCGTTTTAATGTGGGCCATGGCCAAACTGGTGGACAACGCATTGGAAGTCACGCCCAGGTTTAAGAGCTCGCTGGTAGCCCTATTCCCTCGTCTGATCATCCATATGCGCCGCTTTGGTCCCATGGATATCACCAAACTCGTGTGGGCTCTGGCTAAGCTGGCTGAGAATATCCGGGGACTTGTGCGGCACAGACGGGTAGCGTCAGAGCTGTTGCTGTCTGTCCGTTTACTTGCTAAGCGAGTAGATCCTCAGGGTATTGCCAGCATCATGTGGGCCAGCGCGAAACTGGTAGACGTTGGCTTTGCTCTGAACGCTGAGCTCAGAGAGTCTCTACCGGAACTGGTATTACAGATACAGGTCCACAAAACGCAATTTGATGCCCGCAGCGTGGCCAATCTGATGTGGGCTATTGCCAAACTGATTGATTGCGGCTTTGCGCTCACTCCCCAACTGCAGCATGCAGTGACTATTTTGCTGCCACAAGTGCGGACCAGAATTATGGTCTTCAAGCCGCACGGCATTGCTAATCTGGTCTGGTCTCTGGCGGTGCTGGCCGAATGTGGATTCCCCCTGTTACAGGAGCTGAATGAGACAGTAGTCATGCTGCTGCCCCGGGTGGTTGCCCTTACCGATCGTTTTGCTGTGCGCGGGCATTCCAACCTGTTGTGGGCCATGGCAAAACTGCTGGGTAATGGCGTTGAACTGGGTGAAGAGATCATCAGTGCCGTCGAGGCGTTGTCAGCGCAGATATGCGCAAACCCCGATTGTTTCTCTGCGCAGGGAGCCTCCAGCGCGCTATGGGCAGTGGCCAAACTGGTGGCTAACGGCCTGCAGCTGACGCCCGGGTTGCAGGCCCTGGTGGTGGTTTTACTGCCCTACGTGCCTTTATACATAAAACACTTTTCCCCCCGTTGCATTGTCAATCTCTTCTGGGCATTAGCTGTACTGGTGGAGGAAGAGCCACCACTGCCCGGACTTCGGGAGGTGGTGGATGACCTGATGCCCCGGGTTGTTGCTTTCAGGAGCAAGTTCAAAAGACTGGGTCTTATCAACTTGATCTGGTCCTTTGCCAAGCTGGTGGACAATGGCTTTGAGCTGACGCCTCTGATGCAGGAGACGGTTATTGGCCTGGTCAATGACCTCAGCTCAGGTGATGGCGATTACACGCCCGGACGACTCGCCAATACGCTCTGGGCTGTGGCTCGCCTGGTCGCCAGTGGTCTGCCAATGTCGGCCGAAGTGTCGGCCTTTGTGTCGACACTGCTGCCGCTGGTGCAGGCCAACAAGGATCAGTTCAACGTCCGGGGTACTGCCAACCTGTTTTGGGCGGTTGCCAAGCTTTTAGACAGCGGTTATGAACCGGCCGAAGAACTTGAGCAGACCGTGCTGGCGCTGGCATCTTGCGTGGAGCGCCATAAAGAGTTGTTTACCGCCCGGGCCGTGACCAATCTGGTGTGGGGTCTGGCCAAGCTGATGGAAAGATCAACACGGCTGTTACCCGAGCTGAAAAGGCTGGTATTGCTTACCTTGCCGCTGGTGGACAAGTGTAAGGACAATCTGAAGATACGCAGTATTTCCCACCTGATGTGGGCGCTGGCCAAACTGGTGGAGAACGGGATAGAGCTGACACTGCCGCTGAGAAAGGCGGTGTCAGCCCTGTTGCCGGCTGTCATTGCCATGAGTGGGTTCCTCAGTGCACACAATATTGCCAACGTGATGTGGTCACTGGCCAAGCTGGTCAGCTGTGGATTGAAGTGCACCCCAGAGCTCAAAGAAACCGTTAGTACTTTAGTACTGCTGGTCGAAGAGCATAAAGATCAGTTCTTCAGTCAAGGGGTGGCCAATTTACTCTGGTCCATAGCACTGCTCGGTGAGCTGGTGACAGCGCCGGAGGCAGCGATCAGTGCGCTGATTTTCGGCCCTGATCGCTATCATGAGTTCAAACACTCAGAGTTGATGATGTCTCTTTGGGGATTGGTCTGTGCCAGCAGCCGGTGTTTCCTGGAACGCCAGGCTGGTACCGATATTTATCATCGGCCCCTGAAACAGCTGTTCATACATTTACAACAAGGGCCGTTTGAGAATAATCACGATATGACCATTATGGCCATGGCCGCTTCCTGGCTCGGGGTCAAGTGTCCACTGAGGCCGGTGTATCGACAGCTGCAACCTTACCCGGAACTGTATCGACAGCTGAAATCGTCGTTTCCCAAGATCATGATTGAGCAGGGCACCAGCATCAATCTTCTGCCACCCGTTGACCTGTACATGCCGGAGGTTGGTGTGGTCCTTGAGGTGCACAGGCCATCACAGTTTGTTGACTGGAACCTGGAGATCCGCAATGGCCCAACCCTGATGAAAATTGCCCTGCATCTGAAACTGGGGCTTAAAGTGATCGAAATTCCGCTTCATCGTGCCGGGTACGCTGAACAGCAGGTCATTGCTTTTATTGATCGGTCGGTAAATGCCAGATTGAACAGCAAGGCGAAACTGCACACTCCACCGACGCAATTGCCGTAGGCGCAACCGGGACTAGTCGAAGCGTTATAAAAAAGGTAATTCCTGAGAGCGTCTGATTGGGTAGAAAAAGGGAGAAGCCTGCGTCACGAATGGCTGATAAGTGACAAACAGTTATGCATGCCGGCGTTGTCGCGCTGTGTGAGCCAGAGTTTAAACCGGTGACTGGATGCGATAACGGGCAACGGTGCAGGTGCTCCATCCTTCAAAGCGGTCGAGTGTCATCCCCACCTGCTGCATAACCCCCTGGGCAAACTCATTGTTGGGGGTGGTGTAGGAGATAATCTCTTCCATACCCAGCTGGTTGAAACCAAGCTGCGTAACGGCCTCAACAGCCTCCAGCACCAGACCCTGACCGCGATAGGCGGGCAGAAAGCGCCAGCTCATCTCGATGTGTTTGCCGTAGGGAGAAAAGCCGCAGTAGCCAATAAGCTGATTGTTCTCCTTGAACACCACTGCCCAGCGGGACCAGCCCCACTTGTCCAGCTCCGCCTGGTAGCGCCACAGCTCGGTTTCGGCCAGACTGCCAGGCTCCGTGGCCATGATCGCAGCAACGGCGTCCGTGGACTCGGAGGGGGGATCACCCATCAGGGCGGAATAGGCATCAAGATCTTGCAGCTGCCAGGTTCGAACGATCAGTCGGGGGGTATCGGTAATAATCAACACGGTAAAACAATCTCCAGAATTAGGTGGCCAACCAGTATGCACAGGAAGAGTCGCCGCCCCGGTGGTGAAGGGGGGGAATGGTGAAAGCATTCCGGTGCAACCACTGCCTTTCCATTTGGACAGTTGGAAGATGAAAAAAGTTCGCACTGATTTGATCATCTCAATAGTACAACCGGTTGATTTACCAATATTTATCTCGGGCAAATTATCACCGGGCAGGTTCTGAAGCGGGAAAGGAACGACGCAGCAGCCAACGTCAGAATGATTACAGTAGACAGTTGTTGTCTGAAAAGCGCTGAGCAAGCTTATGACCTGCGGTATAATCTGGCTACCAAAGTAAAACGTCAACAGGTTCCGGGTGTGCGAGCTATTTTCGGTGCAAGACCTGGCAGTGCTCTCGTTACTTATAAAACGCCCATGGCATAGAAAAACGCATTACACGGCAAGCGGAGAGAAGAATATGGCCATTGTTGACATACCTGAGCCGGAAAAACAGATCACCCTGGGAATCAGCTCGTGTCTTTTAGGGCATAAAGTGCGTTACAACGGTGGGCATAAGCGCTCATCGTTTTGCGTGAACACGTTGGATCGCTTTTTTCACTTTGAACCGCTCTGCCCGGAGCTGGCCATTGGCCTCGGCATTCCCCGCGAACCCATCCGCCTGGTGGGTAAGCTGGCCGATTCATCGCAGTCAGCAGAGCAAAACGCCTCATCGGCACCGGGGAAGAAACTGAATATCCGCGTGGTTGGCACCGATAATCCCGAGTTGGATGTCACTGATGACCTGGTGCAGTATGGTCGGCAAATGGCCGGTCAGTTGTCTCATATCTCAGGCTATATTCTCATGCAGAAGTCACCAAGCTGCGGTATGGATCGAGTCAAGGTTTATCACCAGAATGGTCATCCGTTAGGGGAAAGTGCTCCTGGTGCCTATGCCGGGGCATTAATGGACAGTTGTCCGTTACTGCCCGTAGAGGAAGAGGGCAGGTTACACGACCCCGTTCTATGTGAGAATTTTTTTACCCGGGTATACGCCTATAATGCCTGGCAGAAAATGGTACTGGCGCAGCCTTCTTGTGGTGCGCTGGTGGAATTTCATGCAATGCATAAATATATGATCATGGCTCATTATCCCCAGGGCTATAAACATCTGGGACAGATCGTGGCTAAGGGTAAGGGGAACTCCTTAATGTCACTGCTGGAGGAGTATTTTGAGGCGTTTATGACTGCCCTGAAGCGTCGGGCTAATCGAAAATCACACACCAATGCCATGATGCATATCCTTGGTTATGTCAAAAAAAGCGTCGCTGGCAAGGAGCGCAACCAACTGCTGACACTGATCGAAGAGTATCGCCGGGGGATGGTGCCGCTGATTGCGCCTATGACCATGCTTCGACACTTTATCGAAAACCATGGCAACCCATACATTCAAAAGCAAGCCTATCTGACACCACACCCGGACCAACTGGGGTTGCGCAATCAGATTTAAGGGGTTGCCGATGACTTTCTTATTTACAGGCGTCAGCTGGTTGCTGGACCATGAACTGGTGCAATTTGTGGCTTGCAATGCTCACCATGACAAACGACGACCGCCTGCTATGAAAGCGGCGGCTGAAGTGCTGGATGAACGGTATGGTGGGGCTGAGTGATTTTGTTTTGAACCACAAAGAACACAAAGGAAAAGAAAAGCTCTTCTTTGTGCTATCTGTGGTTCAAATAATCTTTAAAAATCGGGGTCAGCCCTTTCATCGTGCATAATGAAACCCTGCACCCCGACTGTTCGAAATATTGTTCTCTACTAACTTAAACTTCCCGAAGTCGATCATTCAATATCACTTGTTCCTGATTGCGACTGCTTTTTCCAGAGTACCTGATAATGAGACCGAATGTTGGTGCGAAAATGATCTGGCACGCTATGCCAGGCTAACGCCTGAACAATGATTGGAATATTCGAGTCGCGCAGCTGTTCAATAAATAAAGACAGTTGCTCGTAATCACTGTTCCGGTCTTGCTCTGGCGGAAAGTGAACCACTAAATCCAAGTCACTGGTGTCATGGTTCTGCCCTTTAACCCGACTGCCGTATGCCCAGATTTCGGTGCCTGTTGAAAACACGTGTTCTGCTATCTTGCAGATGGCTTGTCGATCTTTATCCCTCAGGTCAATCATCCGCCATCCTTTTTGCATGCAGGCTCACTGATTGCTCCAAAGCTGTTGCATCCTTTATAAACTCGGGCAGTAGCCGCAGGGTGTATTCAGCAAACTTCTTACCGTAATCATGTGCTGTGTTGTTGCGGTTGTCCCGGTATTCCAGCCAACGTTCTGCCTGACCAAGTGTCAGCAGGTCATGTTGTGCCGCCTGTCGAAAAATATCTTTGAAAACCATGCGGTCAACCATCTTCGGGCTGTGCGCAAAATCTTTCAGGCACTTGCGCAGTAATTTTCCAGCCTGCTCCAGGATAATCTCAAACTCTTTCACGCAAGCGGAGCGATACATGTCGTACTCAATGCTGCTCTGTTCAGCCTGGCTTAACATGGAGTAGGCTTTGTCCAATGTCTGGATACAGCGCTGGAAAAACATTGTATCTATTGTCATTTCCTCTCGCCTTCGAACTGGTGTCTGAAAAGCCCGATCGTAGCAGGTTAACAGCACGAAGTAGAGAAACAGTCTTTCAATATGAAACGAGCCTGTGATTTCTGATCTTCTGTCCAAGACAGTTGATCTTGAATTCAAGTAATAAATACATAAAAATTGTCGTTTATAAAAAAGCAAGAAGATAAGTTCACAATGCAAGCCCTGCCTGTGACACTCTCCGCCCTATCGGATTATCTCTTAATCACAAGTCTTAAAAAAACCGGGGTTATGTATGGTCCGCCCCGCATTGCAAGGAAAAAACGCTATTTTAAAGTAGTCCTATAGTACTCAATATGTCTACAGGCCCCGGTATTCCTGCAAGGGCTGACTTTCAGCATTTCACAAAAAGTCAGCCTTGGCGCAGTGCTTACTACTTGCCATATCACCCTCAAATCTGAATTCCCCGGCGGCTTGGCGAAGAATGATTTACTCGGCATTATCAACACTCTGACCGTATACTGGCTTGGCACGCTGCGGCTGATATGACGTAAAATACTCCTCCAAACAAGTAAAAGGGTAAAGCCAATGAGTACTTCTGATAAATACACCATACCCATGCGTCTGATGCACTGGGTATTTGCAGTGCTTATTCTCAGCATTATCGGTGTTGGCTGGTATATGGTCGGGCTGGACAAGAGCGTCAGCTATAAATACGACCTTTACCATCTGCATAAGTCATTTGGCGTGCTGGTGCTCTTACTGCTGGCTGCCCGTCTGGTGATACGCTGGATGAGTCGTATTCCTCCCACACCCAAGAGCATACCCCCGTTGCAACAAAAGCTGGGCAAACTGGCACATGTGCTTCTTTATGTGTTTATGTTCGTGGTACCAACGAGTGGTTATCTGATGTCCAACGCAGGTGGTCGCGATGTACCGCTGTTCAATCTGGTTATGCCAAAAATTATCGAAAAAAACAGTGAGCTGGCCGGCTTCTTCCATGATGCTCACGGAATCGTCGCCTATACCTTGCTGGGCATCATCGTCGTACACACGCTGGCGGCTCTCAAGCACCGTTTCTTTGATAAACCGGAGAGTGATGTCCTGCACCGAATGATGTGAACACCGGCTGATACTTGCTCTTACTCAATGCACGAAAGTAACCGTCCTCTGACACCCAGCCACGCGGCTGGGAAAGGACGGTAGCAACAAGTTGAGTGTTTGTTCATACCCTGTTATTTTAAGCCCGCCTCTGCACGCCTACCGTCGCTC
>JAQFVO010000431.1 GCA_027942505.1 Endozoicomonas sp.
AAAGTCCCGCTCTATCGCCCGACCTTCGCGGTACATCCAGCCCAGGTGAGCCAGTGCTACCTTGTCTTCAGTGGTCCATCCTGCCCTGAGCAGCTGCCCTGCTATCTCCCAACGACCGTTGACTGATGCCATGGTCAAAGGGTTCTTCTGATCCAGCTGCGAGAGCTGCTCAGGGGTTAACCCGGTTAACAGTATGTCTTGTACATCCTCAATTCGATTGCACTCTATTGCATTGAACAGGATCTGCTGCAGATTTATCGAAAGGAGTGACGGGGGATCACAGCCAGTGATAATGCGGCGGTCCAATGGGCATCGTTGTGTTAAATTCAGCCATTGACTTATGCATGCGAAGTGAAATTTATGGCCACACGGCTTCAGCATCAGAACTGAATCGTCTCTCAGAAGTCTGCGGATAAAGGCAGGAAACAAAGAGTAAGGGAACCATCCATTCGACCCGCCCTCAAGTGCACCATAACAGACTGCACAAGGATCAGCTGAGTTACCTATTGCATTCATGGCCTGTCAGAGTCATCGACAAGGAAAAAGTTCAATGCCTGTCAGCAGGACTGTTGCTCCAATTAAGAAAAAAAGAAAATGTGCACGGAAAAATTGTGGCAGGTCTTTTGTTATAAATGAATACTGACGTTTATTGGTTTCAGTGTGAAGACTTACCCTGTGGCACCTGAGTGCGTAGCGTGGCAGGAGAAGAGTTAGTCTGCCCGTAGTCAAAAAATACTTATGTCCGGGAAATAGAAGTCTGCCGATGGATACCTATTCCACCGGCAGCTGTGTCGGATATATTACGGTGTTTGGGTCACCGCATTAAAGTAGGAAGTGTCATTGGGGTTTCTGGCGCGCCAGCGGTTGAAGATAACGTTGCAGTATATAAATACGGCAAAAATACTCATCGGGCCAAGGATCAGCTGAATCAGAGAACCCATAAAGTTTGCGCTCCAGTCTGCTGGGCTTGGCACCAGGGCAGTAATGGTGGCTGCGGCAAAGATGGTAACAATTGGCATCACAGCCAGAAGAGCCCAGAAGCGACCTTTACCCAGGAAATAAAAATCGCGTTCAAAATCGGGATTATTGTGGTCCCAGCGAAGCTTGATGTAACCGGCCACCAGGAAGAGAACGGGGAATGTAGCAGCACCACCGTTGAGGTTTTTCACAGCCACCAGGATGGTATTCATCTCAGCACTGAACTGTCCCAGCATAAACAGAATCATGATCACAGAGACCAGGGCACCCTGCATTTTCAGGGCATTGACCGGCGTACCTTCATGGTTAGCCTCAGAGAGCTTGTCACCAAAAATACCTTTAGGAGCATCGACAAACAGCATCTTCACCGGTGCTGCCGTCCAGAGCATCAGTGAACCACAGAAAGTGGTAATCAGCATGAACAGGGCGATGACGTTGGTCCACCAGACAGGGAAGCCAAGCTGCTGGAAAACGGCGTAAATGGTAGAGAGCAGACCCAGTTTGGCCGCCTGTTCAGCAGGCAGAACCATGGCCACCAGGACAGAGGCAAGAATCATGATGGTCGAGAAGATGAAGACATTGAGCAATATGCCAATACGGAAGTTGCGCTCGCCACCTTCAATATTGCGCTTGTAGGCCGCCAACGCTTCCAGTCCACCGAGTGATTGCAGAGCCCAGGACATAGAGGCGATTTGGGCCCATGACAGGTCAATTGTCTCGACAAACCGGGGAATAACCGGCTGACCCTCAAAAGTAATGGTACCGGTCATCAGCTTGTAAACTGCGGCAATGACGAACAGTATGGTCAGGGCAAATCCGGCATAGCCGGCCGAGGAGAGAATGCGGGACAACCACTTTGGACCTTTCATGGAGACCCAGGTGGCCACCCAGAAAATGCCGATGGAAACAGCGGTAATAACAGGCTTGAACCAACTTTCATTAGTCAGCTCGGCAACGTAGGGCCCGTCCCCGTATAGGGTGTAGAGGAAATAGGTAATGACGTTGGGCAGCAGGTCAACAAAGAAGAAGATATTGACGTAGAAGTAGAAGAATCCGCCAATAAACCCGAATTTTCTACCGAGAACCAGGTTAAGCCAGGTTTGGTAACCGCTCTCTGAATCAGCCAGTTTTTTGATGGATGAAAACTCGATAACCATAAAGGTGTAGGGGATGGCGTAGGCCAAAGTGGCTACGGCAAACAGTATCCACGAGTTATAGCCCCACCCGGTGTACTGATTGACGATGCCTCTGAGAATAAATCCCCCGCCGGCAATGGAAAAAAACAGAAATGTCATCAGAGACATTTTATAACGTTGGTCAGTTGTCGTAGACATGCCAATTTTCCTGTATCAGCATTGTTAACCTGATCACCCTCCCGGGTGACCAGGTATGTTTTATTGTGAATTATTATCGAGTTACGATTTACGTACCGGGCGCAGGCGGAAGCTGTAACGATAGTTCTTTACCGGCAGTTGATAAGCTCTGGGCGGTAATGATCCCCATGAGTTCTGACCACCAGTTCCCATCTGAGCCAGATCGATATTCCAGGTCGTCAGGTTCCCGGGTTGTACATCAATGCCGTGTTTGCAGGTCATTGGTGTCAGGCCGGAAGCGCCCATGCTGCCGTCATCGGGAATGAAATCCAGTTCTTCGGCGGCAAATGGCCAGACGCTGGTGTTTAACAGTTGACCATCCGCAAGTGCCTCCAGACCCTTACCCTCTTTATCCAGCAGGCGTACCCAGCGAACATCGGTTTTATTGCCGCTTTCCTGGGGTCTTGGGTAGGCGTGGAACTGCTCCCAGGCCGTACCTCCATAAATACCCGCCTTGGCACCTTTTCGGTCTGAATAGGTTTCCACGGGGCCGCGACCAAACCACTGCATATACTGAAACTCTGCCGGCAAGGTGAGTTGGGTGCCGACCCGCAGCATCATGGGCAGATCTTGATCGCCGGGATTGAAATCTGATTCCACATGGATTTCTCCATCGGCGTAAATGGTGTAGCTCAGGGTGTACTCACAGGCGACAGATGGCAGATGAAATCGGGTAATAATATGAACTTCGTGCGTTGATGGCGCGGTGACAGTAATGGAGGACAATTGACGTTTTTCACCGGCTGTTCTCCAGATGTCGGCCCACTCAAAGGCCTTGGCACCCAGGTCGTTATCGGTCAGACCACGCCAGAAATTCGGTTCAATACCGGT
>JAQFVO010000451.1 GCA_027942505.1 Endozoicomonas sp.
GGCATCGATCAGGTATGGCTGATTAAACGACACTGATTTAATATTTGCATAACGCCAGAAATGGCGATGTTCTGCCACTCTTTCAAGAGTCTGGCCTGTGACGCTTTGCAACCAGTCGATACCAACCTGCCCAATGTCCAGCGTCGTTTCTTTGCCCTGTTGCTCAGACCACTGTGGAGCAAAGTGCAGCATCCAGACATCATCAACATCTGGTCCGTGGTGAAAACCCGGTCTACTGGACAGGCGAGAGACCCAGCGTACGGTATCATCGCCAAAAATACCCTGAATATCAGCCGCGACTTCACCGCGAGTGGCCAGCCCGAGCGCCCAGCAGGATCGGTGGATGGCAGCGGGGATCCCGGCCAACAGGTCGGTGCAGTGGTCGAGCAAGGCCCGGCTCTGCTCGGCCGGACTGGTGACAATCAGCCAGTCGAAACCGTCATGGTTCTCCCCTTCCCGGGTATCAAGCCGCCACTGTTGCGCATCCCTGGTCACGTTAACGACTGTGCATCGATAGTGTACCGGCAGCTCTCTGGCCAGGGCATAAACCGGGGCATTCATCAAAGGCGTGCCGATATAGCGAACCGTATCATCCGGTGATGGCTGCAATACGCCCTGCCTTACCTGCCAGGGGGAAAAGTCCCATACCTGAACTGCACCCGCCTGCTCCCAACGCAGGACATCGTCATGAAAGCCATCATCACGTACGGTAAAGTACTGAGCGCCGATATCCAGCGCTCCCCAGTCCGTGCGACGATTGGCCAGCCGGCCACCGAGCCCGCGGCTCTTTTCAAAAACAGTCACTTCATGCCCCGCCTCACCGAGCAGGCTGGCTATTTTTATTCCGGCCAGCCCGCCACCGATCACTGCGTATTTCACGGTATAACCCCGCTGTTATTACGCCAAAATGAAACCACCGAGCTAAATACGGCAACTGATTGTTGCCAGATGACAACGTCACCGAGCATAAACAATAACCACAATGACCAAAAGCCCTATTCCCTAAGAGCATTAAATAGGGTAAAAACCCTCACCATGAGAACCCCAAAACGAATACAACCCCTGGTTGATGAAGGACTGGTGGATGAAGTACTCCGCCAGCTGATGAGCGGCAAAGAAGCCGATGTTTATGTGGTGCGTTGCGGCCGGGAAATTCGCTGCGCCAAAGTGTACAAGGAGGCGGCCAAACGCAGTTTCAAGAAGGCAGCGCAATACCAGGAGGGCCGTAAGGAGCGTAACAGTCGCCGCCAGCGCGCCATAGAGAAAGGCTCCCGCTATGGTCGCCGGCAGCAGGAAGAGACCTGGCAAAATGCCGAGGTGGATGCCCTGTTCCGCCTGGCACGGGCCGGTGTGCGTGTGCCTCAGCCTTATATATGCCTTGATGGCGTTCTGCTGATGGAGCTGGTCTGTGATGACGATGGGCAGGTTGCGCCACGCCTTGGCGAGGTCACCATGTCGGCGGAGCAGGCCCGGGAAGACCACGCCATCATGATGCACTACGTCAAACTGATGCTGTGTGCCGGTCTGGTCCACGGTGACCTGTCGGAGTTTAATGTCCTGGTGGACGACTATGGTCCGGTTATTATCGACCTGCCCCAGGCTATTGATGCTGCCGCCAACAACCATGCAAGGACCATGCTGACCCGGGATATCAACAATATCACCCAGTACTACGGCCAGTTTGCACCTCAGCTGCTTGGCAGTCAGTACGCCAGAGAGATGTGGGCACTTTATGAGGACGGTGAACTGACGCCGGACACGGAGCTGACCGGACTGTTCACCGAGGTAGAACAATCTGCTGATGTAGACTCAGTACTTGCCGAGATCAAGGCGGTGCTGGCCGAAGAGCGCCGCCGGCAGGAGCGTCTGGCCGATGGCGATAATCCTGAGGCCCACATGGGGCATTAGGGCGCTGTTCGCCCACCTGGCAGGTTGTCGCAAAAAGCGTAAAAGCCTTGAACCACAAAGACACTAAGACACAAAGTTTTTTTCCTGGCTTTCCTGAGCTGCGCTCGACAAACAAATAAGGCTTCCTTTGTGCCTTCGTGTCTTTGTGGTTCAAGGCTTTTCGGGGACTTTTGGGGCTGGTCACTTCGGCACCTCCCGATTGTCTGCAAGGAACCCTGCCGGTATACTGCTCCCCCTCTTGTTAAATACCGGGCGGAGATCCCGCCAAAATCCCATGACCACAGAAACTACACTCCCTCCGCAGGGTGAAAAACTGCAAAAGATCCTGGCGGGCGCTGGCCTTGGCTCACGCCGTGAGATGGAGCGCTGGATTACCGATGGGCGTATCAGCGTCAACGGCAGCAAGGCCAGCCTGGGTGATCGCGCCACTCTGGAAGACATCATCACCGTTGACGGTCGAATTATAAAACTGGACGCCTACGCGTCAGGCATTCGCCGGGTGATTGCTTATAACAAACCAGAAGGCGAAATCTGCAGCCGTATGGACAAAGAAGGCCGCCCGACGGTATTCGATAAGCTGCCAAGACTCAAAGGCGAGCGCTGGATTGCCATCGGCCGTCTGGATTTGAATACGTCCGGCCTGTTGCTGTTCACCAACGACGGCGAACTGGCCAGTCGCCTGATGCACCCTTCTCACGCCATTGAGCGCGAATACGCCGTACGGGTGATGGGCGAGATCACTCAACAGAAAGTTAAAAATCTTTTTGACGGTGTGGAGCTTGAAGATGGCATGGCCCGCTTCACCGACATCGTTGACTCCGGCGGCACCGGCATTAACCACTGGTTCCACGTCTGTGTGCTCGAGGGTCGTAACCGCGAGGTGCGCCGCCTGTGGGAATCCCAGGATCTTACCGTCAGTCGTCTCAAGCGGGTGCGTTTTGGCAGCCTGATCATCCCCGATGGTCTGCGCCAGGGCCAATTCCAGGAGCTGGAAAAGGCCGATATTGATGCCCTGGCGTCACTGGTTAACCTGCCACCAGCCCCGGCTCACCATAAAAAACCCCAGGACCGTCTGAAAAAGAACGAAGTAAAAGCGAAAAAAACCAAAGTTGGTGCCCGCCGTTTCAGCCCACACCCGAAAAAAAGCTCACGTTAAGAACGCTGCCCGCCGCCCGCAAAAGATAAAACTTGCGCTTTTGCGGGAAGCGGGAAGCGATCTTTCAATCCTGTCGACACTGGACAAAAACACTGTATTTATATACAGTTTGCTGAGCCCTACTACAGGAGGAAGCCATGTCCATTACCCCCATGTGGCGCGTTGACCGGGACGGAAGCATGTTTACTGATAAAAAAGCCGCAGAAGAACATGATCGCATGCTGGAGCTGGCCGATGGCATCACTGCCATGCTCGAAGCACACTTCAAAATCGACGAACAGCTGGCCGAGGAGATTGGCCTGTTGATGTCCCGCAACAAGGACATCCTGGCCCGCGCCTTCAAGGGCAAGCCGGACGTGTTGCAAGAAATCCAATCCGACAGTGACAAGTCATAAGCAACCCGACTGTCAGGAGGGTACCGCAAAAGGCCCTAAAAGAAGGGAACCACGAAGGACACGAAGAGCACAAAGAAGAGCTTTTCTTTTCCTCTGTGACCTTCGTGTCCTTCGTGGTTCAAGGCTTTTATGCTTTTTGCGACAGCCTCGGAAGAGGGAATCGACTGCTGAAGTTATTCCGGGACAATTCCTAACTGATGTTGCAAGGACTGTTTGCGTGCCGGTGGGCCTTGCGAAGCGGTGATTGCTCACCCGGCCACGGCGCTGCTGGCAAGCTGACTGACTGGCTGGATATGCGGCTCCGACCGTTGAGGTAACGTTCGAACTCCCGCTCAGATATTTCACGACCAGATAGCATGGCCAGCTCTTT
>JAQFVO010000477.1 GCA_027942505.1 Endozoicomonas sp.
GCTTTTTGCGACAGCCAGGATGACGGGCTTAATTCAGGCTTACTGTATTTCTCGGGTGGCACGCTCCAGCCATTGCAAATCCTCTCCTTCAAGCAACTCGCTGAGTTCTCTCCTGACAGTCTGATGGTATTCATTCAACCAGTGAATCTCAACGTCAGACAGCAACTCTACCAGCAGTGGTCGGGTATCAAACGGTGCCAGCGTCAGCGGTATCAGTTTCAGGAATTTGCCAAACTCATTCGCCACGTCTTCGGCAACCAGCATGATATTTTCCAGCCGCACACCGTGTTTGTCGTCGCGGTAGATTCCGGGTTCGTTGGTAATGAGCATGCCGGGCTTAAGGGTGACGTCGAACCACCGGCTACTGATGCTCTGTGGCCCTTCATGCACATTCAGGAAGTAGCCAACACCATGACCGGTACCGTGATTAAAGTCGATGCCCTCGCGCCACAAAGGCTGGCGGGTAATGGCATCAAGCTGGATACCGCGCGTCCCTTCTTTGAAGCGGGCACAGGTCAGGGCAATATGACTTTTTAAGACCAGGGTGTAATCACGCTTCTCCTCGTAAGTCAGCTCGCCGCAGGCAAAGGTGCGGGTAATATCAGTGGTCCCATCCAGATACTGGCCGCCGGAGTCAACCAGCAACAGGCCTTTGCTGTCGATGGTGTAGGCAGACACCTCATCGGCCCGGTAGTGGCAGATCGCGCCATGGCCTGCGTAGCCGACAATGGATGGGAAGCTGACGCCTCTGAACTGTTCAGACTCACGGCGAAATGCCAGCAGTTGCAGGTCAATATTGACTTCATCCAGTGCGCCGCTGGGAATGTTGTTCTCCAGCCAGCGCATAAAACGCACCATAGCGGCACCGTCACGCCGGTGGCAGTCCTGCATCCGGGCAATTTCTGTGCTGTTTTTGATGGCTTTGAGATCCGTGGTGGGTAGACGATCTTCAATCAGCGTCACCGACGTTGGAATAACCGAAGCCAGCCGATAATTGGCAGTTAGCGGGTTGAGCATCAGACGAGTATCGTCGCTCAGAGCAGCCAGTCGGTCGGCAATCTCATCGTAACCGGCCAGCTCGACGCCGGCCTCATTCAGGGCCGCCAATGCATCCGGCTCAATCCGCTGCTGATTGACAAACAGTGTGGCGGTATCCCGGGTGATCAGGGCATAAGCAAGAAAGACCGGATTACACTCGATGTCTGAGCCGCGCAGGTTAAATAACCAGGCAATGTCGTCCAACGTGGTGATCAGTAACTCAGTTGCCTTGTGCTGCTCAAGCATGGCACGCACTTCGGCCAGTTTTCCCCCAAGGCTTTTACCAGCGTAAGTGGTCGGGTGAAGAAAGACCGGTGCTGCCGGCAGTGGTGGTCGGTTGTGCCAGATATCATCAAGCAGGTCATGCCTGCCCTCAAGAGTAATGGCCTGGTCGGCCAGTTTGCCTTGCAGCGTTCTGATGCCGGCAAGGCTCATGGTGACACCATCAAAGCCAACGCAACCGCTCTCGGGCACCGCTTCGGCCAGCCAGTCAGCCATAGATGGTACGCCTGGCTGACCGTCTTTCATCAGAGTAATGGCCGAGTCTGCCAGCTGCTCGGCGGCCTGGATAAAGTAACGGCCGTCAGTCCACAGTGCGGCCTTGTCTCTGGTGATGACGATAGTACCGGCCGAACCGGTAAAACCGGATATCCATGCCCGCCCTTCCCAGTGTCGGGCAACGTACTCACTGCTGTGGGCATCGGCAGACGGAATGATCCAGGCGTCAAGGCCGTGCTGTACCATGGCGGTGCGCAGATCGTTGAGTTTCTGAGTCCTGTCGTGGTGTTTCCCGGGTGTTTTATTCATAGCTGTTCCTGACGGCTCGACACATGATTTCAGGTCATTTCTTCGCAGGATGATCATACCCCTGAACACCACAAGTCGCACTCGGTTATGGTGGTTTTACGCAGTTTGCCAGAGCTTGTCTGGCTTTTGGTGGTAAAGTACACTAGAGGGTCCACAAACCGGCATTCTAACTACTGATCAATGGAGTAGAACGTGGCTCGAGTAACTGTTGAAGACTGTCTTGATAACGTAGACAACCGCTTTGAACTGGTCATGGTTGCCTCAAAGCGCGCACGTCAGTTAACCATTGGCGGCAAGGATCCCAAGGTAGACTGGGAAAACGATAAAGCCACCGTTGTCGCCCTGCGCGAGATTGCCGAAGGACTGGTAACGCCTCTATCTGTCGATGACCGCACCGTGGATGACGACGAAGCTGCCATGTTCCTCTCTGGCGTCAGCCAGTAAGCGCTTGCCCACTTCTCCCTGGAGAAGCCTGACACGATAATGAAAGGTGCAATGGATGAACTGCGCGTGAGGAGCGGACTTTGCTGACCATCGATGAGTTTGCCGGCCGACTGAAGTCCCATCTGAATGCTGAGCAGGTCAACCTGGTTCGCCGGGCCTACTACTATGCTGAGCAGGCCCATGACGGGCAGACCCGTCGCAGTGGTGACCCCTATATTATCCACCCCCTGGAAGTAGCCTCCATTCTTGCCGACATGCACATGGACCATCAGAGCCTGATGGCCGCCATGCTGCACGACGTGATTGAAGACACCGGGATCGAAAAGCAGGACATCGCCGGTCAGTTCGGTGACGTGGTGGCCGACCTGGTTGACGGGGTCAGTAAGCTGACCCACATGAAATTCGAAAACAAAACCCTGGCCCAGGCAGAAAATTTCCAGAAGATGGCACTGGCCATGGCGCGGGATATCCGGGTAATTCTGGTGAAGCTGGCGGACCGGCTGCACAATATGCGCACCCTGGGTGTGCTGCGCCCGGACAAACGCCGGCGCATTGCCCGCGAGACGCTGGACATCTACGTTCCCATTGCCAACCGTCTGGGCATGCACACTCTGCGCACCGAGCTGGAAGACCTGGGTTTTTTCGCCATGTACCCCTTGCGGGCCAGGCTGATTCGTCAAGCGGTGAGCAATGCCCGCGGCAACCGCAAAGACCTGATTGGCCAGGTACAGCAGGCACTGGCCGCGCGACTGGAAGAAGAGGGTCTCAAAGGCCGGGTCATAGGGCGGGAAAAGCACCTCTACAGCATCTACAGCAAAATGAAAAACCAGCGCAAGTCCTTTGACGACATCATGGACATGTTCGCCTTTCGCATAGTTGTGGATAAAGTGGACAGCTGCTACCGCGCACTGGGCATTGTGCATAACTTTTACAAGCCCATCCCGGGTCGTTTCAAAGACTACATCGCTATTCCCAAGGCCAACGGCTACCAGTCTCTGCATACCACGTTGTTCGGCATGCACGGCGTACCCATAGAGATTCAGCTGCGTACTCAGGAGATGGAAGATATGGCCAATAACGGCATTGCCGCTCATTGGTTGTATAAGTCCGGGGAAGAGGCGCTTTCCGGCAGCCATGCCCGCACCCGGGAGTGGCTCAAAGGCGTACTGGAATTGCAGAAGAACGCTGGCGACTCACTGGAGTTTATCGAGAACGTTAAAATCGATCTCTTTCCGGATGAAGTGTACGTCTTCACCCCCAAAGGTCATATTCTTGAGCTGCCCAAGGGAGCAACTGCGGTTGATTATGCCTACGCGGTGCACACCGATGTTGGCAATACCTGCGTCGCGTGTCGTATTAACAGGCGCCTGGCCTCACTCAGCCAGCCACTGCAAAGTGGCCAGACAGTCGAGGTAGTAACCGCTGACGGTGCCAGGCCGAACGCCAGCTGGCTTAACTTTGTTGCTACCGGCAAAGCCCGTTCAAATATCCGTCACTTCCTTAAGCATCAACGTCGCAACGAGTCCATCGCCCTGGGCCGACGGCTGTTAAACAAAGCCCTGGTCAGCTTTGATACCAGCCTGGAACAGCTGAGCGAAACCGTGTTGCAACAACAACTTGGCTTGTTCAACCTCGACACTCTGGATGAACTGCTTGAGGAGATCGGCCTTGGCAACCGCATGGCCTACATCGTTGCCAAGATTCTGGCCGAGCCGGGCAGTCTGCCAGAGAACAAGAGCCAGCTGGATCTGTCCAACAGTGCCACACCGCTATCCATTCGCGGATCAGAGGGCATGGTGATCAGCTTTGGCAAATGTTGCTATCCAATTCCCGGCGATCCGGTGGTGGGCCACGTCAGCTCCGGTCGAGGCATCGTGATTCACGCCGATAGCTGCCCGAACGTGGTCGATATTCGCCATAATCCGGAAAAAATCCTCGAAGTTGAGTGGGATAAAGACGTCTCCGGTGACTTTACCGTAGAACTGAGCGTTGAGTTGGAACACCACCGCGGCATGATCGCCTCATTAGCCACCGCCATCACCGTTATGGAGGGGAATATCGAAAAGATCAGCATGATGGAGCAGGACTCCCGGTGCAGCATTGTGCAGCTGCTGCTCAGCGTCCGGGACCGGGTGCATCTGGCCAGAATTATTAAGCGGCTCAGGGTCGTCCAGGGCGTTCACTCAATCGTTCGCCGCCGCCATGATTAACTCTCCTCCAGACAATCATAAATACGATGTCCTCGTGGTCGGCGCGGGCATGGTCGGGGTGGCCATTGCCTGTGGCCTTGGCCGACAAGGCATCAAAGTGGCCATATTTGACCACAATGTACCCGAACCTCTGCCGAAAGATGCCCTGCCTGAACTGCGAGTATCTGCCCTGAGCAAAGCATCGGAAAACATACTTCGTCAGCTGGGGGCGTGGGAGCCGATGCAAGGCTTGCGCATGACGCCCTACCGACGCATGGCGGTCTGGGAAAAATTACCAGCGTCGTTTAGTGATAGCAGGATTAATCGCGTTGTGTTTGATGCCGGGCGAATCGGTCATTCACAACTGGGTTATATTGTTGAAAATCGCGTTACCCAGCTTGGCCTGCTGGAAGCTCTCAAGTCTTGCCCATCTGTCTCTTTGTTCTGCCCCGGGGAAATTGCTGGCATGGATGTGCGCCAGCCCATGGTTGAACTAAAAGACGGTCGTTGTTTTTACGGTGACCTGCTGGTAGGGGCCGATGGTGCTGACTCACAAGTTCGCCAGTCGGCAACAATTGCCGTGGAGCAAGTGGACTATGAGCAACAGTGCCTGGTCGCTACCGTTGAGATTGGCACAGGCTGTCAGGATATTACCTGGCAGGCATTTACGCCCGATGGTCCGCAGGCGTTTCTGCCGTTGCCCGATATTGCCGGTAAAAGTTA
>JAQFVO010000546.1 GCA_027942505.1 Endozoicomonas sp.
ATGAGGCCAGAGGTTACAGGGGGCGTTTGGGGCCAATGAAAAAACCACCAAACCTCGTTCATCGTGAGCCCGTCGAAGGATGCCGCCAGTGAACTCCGACAAGCTCAACGCGAACGAGGTACATGAATCTGTTTGATAGCTCTTTACGACACACACCATCGCCGGGACGAGGGATGTCTTGTATTTTCTACCATGCTGTCTCTTAGGAGTTGTCCTTAAACAACTTCCACATTTCGATGTAATCCACCAAATGAACATTTGCCACGGAGGCACAAGGAGTTAAGAAAAAATCTTTTCCTCTGTGTCTCCGTCCCTCCGTGGCAAAAAGATGAAATTATTCGCAGACGATTCCTTAAACCCAGGCGCTCTCTTTTTTACGCACTTTCAGCATTGGCAGGAACAGCCCCAGCAAAATACCCAGCACAATGGTACCACCGCCAAAGAGATACCAGCGCAAACTGGTGTCTTTGGCCAGCTGGTGATTTTCCACCTGCAGCACCTGCAACTGGTTTTTCAGCTGCTCATTTTCTTCCACCAACTGCTGATTGCGCCGCTCGATAGCCAGAGGCTCGGCAGAAATATCAGCCAGACGCTTCATCTCTATTTGCTGCTGTTGCCAGCGCTCTTTGGCTTTCTCCAGCTCCACGGTGGCATCACGCAGCTGGCCGTCACGCTCGTCGAGCATTTTTTCCAGCGTCTGGTTATCGGCTTCCACCTTTTGAGCCTGTTCCAGTGCCGCCGGCAGCTGGCGGAAAGCAGGTGGCCTGTCCATCAGGTATTGCGTCGGGACAAATCCCTCCTGCTCACCGTTTCTCACCCGGCTAAAGCCATTACCGGCGTTCTCTTCCAGCAACACCAGCGCCGTACCCGTTCTCAGCCCGCGGTGGATAATCCGATACTCATTGCCAGGCCCGGTGCGCATGGGCACGTAGTTGATGTCAGTGATGTATCGCGTCTGCGCTGTAACCTGCCCGGTCATCAACAAAACCAGCAGTGTTGTTAGCCATATTCCATGTTTTTTCACTGGTATCACAATCTCATCAAGGCAGAACTTTTTTAAAGGGTTTGACGATGACCTGTCTGTAAACCCC
>JAQFVO010000577.1 GCA_027942505.1 Endozoicomonas sp.
GCTCTTCCGATCTAATGCCATCAGGTCTTCTGTAAATTGCCAAGCAATCACAGCATAGTAGATTGAATAAGATGTGAACCCTCATCATTACCAGCTAACCTGCATTTTAGCAATGCCAAAGAAGAAACATTAACTACCGAATAAAATTTCTTGACTTAGACTTGGACTGGAAGAGTGTCTGGATCCCCAAAGGCCATGTTTCCCACTCGCTGCACCAAGAAGTGAATGCATCTGTAAAAGTTCTGTTTTGCCTTCAGCGGTTGGATAGTCGTCCTGTCGGTGCCTGTCATCGCGGATACCACTGAAGCCCTGAAACTCAGGAGAAGATACTCTGGGTGGCGGACTTTTGAACTGTTCCCAGTGACGCTGCCCGTTTTCCAGAAGAATGCGATTAACTGTCTCTTCGATAGTCCATTTGATGGCTTTCTTGAATTTAACAGCGCAGTGCAGGTTGGCACCGGCCTTGATGAGTTCGCAAACGGTATCGCAATGATTACCAATAATGGCCAGACTGATGGGGGAAATGTACTTGATTCTATCCCTGCCTCGGCAGCACACCTCTCTGACTCGTTCTCCACTGGGGTCAGCATCCCTTCTGACAAGGACTCTGACCGTCTGGGAGTGTCCCCGGGACGCTGCCTGATGAACAGGGGTCAAGTCATCGTCGGCAACCATATTTGGGTCTGCGCCAGCGTTCAGTAGCATGGTGATCATCTCAGGCGCTTCATTACGGGCGGCAAAATTGAGTGCCTGCACTCCGAACTCGTCTTGGTGGTGGACGTTAACACGTGCCTGTAACAGCCTTTCAACCACATCAGTATGCCCTCGCTGACACGCCAGTGACAGTGGGCAGATACCCATGGCGTCCTGACCGTCGGGAAAAGCGCCCATTGCCAATAATTCTGACACGACATGAACATGCCCCTTCTCAGCGGCATAAAACAGTGGTGTTCTGCCATCACTACCACCGTTGTCAATGTCAAAGTCCATACCCAGCCTAACCAGCTTTTTGATGGTTTCCGTCTGTGCGTGCCGGGCAGCAAGGTGCATGGCCGTAAGCCCTTCGGCACTTCTGACAGTCATTATGCTGCGGTTATTTTTCACAAGGTATTCAAGGGCTTGAATGTCCCCGGTGGAAGCAGCAGCATGTAACTGGTCGAGCCTGTCCAGCGCCGTCTGGTCAAGGTTATCCCGGCTTGTTCTGATGCGCTGGAACCGCTGCTGCCCGGGTGAGACATTGTAATTATCGACATTCATGGCATTTAGTGACCCTTGGTTGAATCCGCTGCGCTATCATCCTTACACCGGCTGTCCATTGACACTGGCGCAGCCATCATGGAAGTTATACAGGCTAGACGTTCTGCTGTTATTTGCTGAAATGTATCGTGTCATTTTGTCGATAAAAAAATCAGGCATCATGGTCAGGTCTTTTATTTTGAATAACACTTGTCGTTTATTTTGATAAAAATGATATTTGCACGATGAAAGATCTGAACCCGGCTTTTTTTAAGACTGGAATTTGCGGTGAGAAGCGGGTTCCCACCTTCGAGAGTGTCGCAAAAAGCAAAAAAGCGTTGAACCACAAAGACACCAAGGCACAAAGGAAGCCTTTTTTGTCTGCCGGG
>JAQFVO010000590.1 GCA_027942505.1 Endozoicomonas sp.
GATGAAGGTCTTTTCCGGGGGGGATAAGTCTGAACAAGTGACCGGCATGTCTTCATCAATCATTACACGGGCAAAATAGCCACTTCCTGCTATGGGTAAATACAACCGATTTATGCCGAGATTGTTCAAATAGGATTTCAGTGCACCAGCCGAGGATTTGGTTATACAAACACCAATCTCCAGTTGTATTTCCCAATACGCTTTAACGTCGTTGATCAGCTTCACGATTGATGGATCTCTATAACCACACTGGTAATGGGCGCAGGGAATCACGACATCCTCATAGCAAACAGGCTTTGACTCACCACTTGCGTCGCGCAGAAAAGTCCCTTTTTTGTCAATAGTAAGGATGGTTTTAGCGTACGAGGTCATATTGATGTAGTGCATCACCGACAGAGGACCCGGACACGTTTTTTGCCGCAAAATATTGGCAAAATCACTCATCAGGGTAAATAGCAGATCAAGGTGGCTCAGGTGGACTTTTATTGCCTGCAGATCTCTGTCTTTAAAAGCGCGCTTCATATCCCCGTCACTATTTCTCAGCGCAGACCTCATCCGCTCCATCAGGTGTGCTCGTATTGGATCACCTGGAAGGTGAGGGACACCGCGCACAGCCTCTGTGAAGCTATCTACGTGTTTGGTGGAAATCGTCAAGCGTATTTGCTTTTCCAGGTCGATGCGCAGCTCTTTGGAAATATCTGTGCCAAGCCGGTCGATCCATGCAATGATTTTTGGGTCATGGGCAAGCCCGTGGCTGGTGGACACCTTGAGCATGTGCTCTATACGCTTGCCCGGATCAAGCGGTGAAGGAGCAAATCTGGCATCGGCCGCGAGAACGACTTCACGCATCAGCCTGGCACTTTGCGCCAAAGGCCGAAAATCATCCGGGTCGGGATCGTCAGCCAGAGATTTGGCCTGTGGTGTGGAACAATGAGTTACGCGGTTGTTGAAACTACCGGGACCAACCGAACAGGCAGCACCTTCTGAGCTGGCAGGCATATTGACTGATGGTGGTAAGGGCGAAGAGACATTAGTGGAGTTCACAAGAGAAACCGTATGAAGTCGATACTCCCGTTTTGGACAAACCCAAAAGGCTTTAGTTTCAATACGCTTATTGTACGCTCAGAACAGCACTCACCACCGTTGTTAACACCAGCTCACACAAAAGAGAGCGACAATTGCGCATTGATGTTTCTCGCCTTTTTCCCCACTATACGACCACTGCAAATTAATAGACCAACA
>JAQFVO010000604.1 GCA_027942505.1 Endozoicomonas sp.
GCAAAAGGCTCTGAAAAGAAGGGAACCACGAAGGACACGAAGAGCACGAAGAAGAGTTTTTCTTTTCCCTTGTGTCCTTCGTGGTTCAAGGCTTTTGTGCTTTTTGTGACAACCTCTTATGGCGTGTAATAGAACAAAGTATTATGATGGAACCACTCTCTTATCACATTAGTGACAACATGCTTGCCCACTTATCCGAACAATTTTCTGCGACCTGCCACCACCGATGCGAACGCCATTGGCGTGCTGCTCTGTAACCTGCTCCCCAGTTCATAACACTCAGCGCAGCTCTGCCTGCTAATCACATTCCTGTGAACCGGGGGAAATTCTCATGTATTACTGGTTAATGCTATTTCTGGCCATCGTCACCGAAGTGGCCAGCACCTCGTTTATGAAAATGGCCGCCGGCAGTAATCCTGTCGTCGGGTATACGCTCATGGCGTTGCTGATCTCAATCTCTTACTTTTTTTTAGCCCAGGCCGTGCGCAGGATACCTCTGGCCATCGCCTACACCATGTGGGAAGGCGTGGGTCTATTGCTGATCAGCCTGATGTCCTGGTACTTCTTTGACGAGTCTTTTCCGCCGAGCAAACTGGCGGCAATGGCGGCGCTGCTGACCGGCATGGTGCTTATGAACCTTGGGGAGACACTGGCAAAGCGACAAAATGAGAAAGAGTCCATGAGTAACGCCGAGGTGCAATCATGAGCGAGCATGCACAACTGATCGCCATTTTCTGGGTAGTGGCCGCTTCAAGCTGCGACATCATCGGCAATGTTCTGACCAAACTGTCCGACGGCTTCAGTAAAAAGCGCCTGGCGCTGCTGGTGATGGTGGTTCAGATTGCGGCGTTTGTCTTTCTCTCATTCGCCCTGGACGATATCGACTTGAGCGTGGCCTACGCGCTGTGGGGAGCACTTGGCATTGTTGCGACCGCCACCATCGGTCGCCTGATGTTTGGCGAGAGCCTGCACCCGGTTAAGCTGCTGGGTATTGTGGTCACCCTGATTGCCATTATGTTCCTGAAGCTGTCCATGTGAACCAAATACACCATTAAGTCGACAAAGCCAATAACTCTTGGTACCCCGAGTGGGCCGGGTAATAGACAACAGAGCTGCCGGTTCTGGCTGCCTGGTCCAGCGGAGCTTTCTGCTCTCTGATATCAGCATCGAAAACGTGCTTTAACGGTCCCTTGCGAACCACTACCAGCGGTTTGATACCACGGTCCGTGAAACGAGGGCTCCCCTGAGACAGCGAACCAGCCTCCCCTGGCCCGCCATCAATCGTCACATCCACATTTTTCCCGGACTTGTTTTTTAACAGCACCACATCGGCCGTTGCCATGGTGTGGTGATTAACCGTCATTGCCATCAGATAGCTGCCGCTGAACGTAGCATCTCCATGGATAGCCCCTTTCGAGACGATGATGGAGTAGCCATAAGGCACGCGCACACCAATCAGCTTCAGGTTGCCCCGCTCCCAACGACCGAGCGTGATAAAGCCACCGCTGTCCCTGGTGACTGGCGACATAATCTGAGTAAAATCATGAGTTTCAAGAAATAGCCCGGCACCTTGTTGAACCAGCGTATTAGCGTAGTCAGGACCAAAATGATAGGTCACCACATCCATCGGGTCTTCAGCAGCATTGGTGATACGAAATGGCTGATCATTTTTTACCAGCCTGGCTCCGAACGGTGACAGGTCATATTGACGGGCGTCAAACTGTGGCAGAGATATCACCTCATCATCGGTAACGAAAACCAGCAAACCAAGATCCTTGGTGAGGGACTGCTCAGGTCTGAGCAGAGCTGCCTGGCCATCGATTACTGCCCTGTTGGATTTTACCTTATCGCTCAGCCAGCAGGCACAATCGCAAGTAAAGCGATATGAGAGTGGCACCGGATCGCGCGGTGCTGACTGCTCGAGTCGACCTGGCTCCTGGACAAAATAGGGCATGCCGCCTGCAGTGTAACGAAGAGTGAGGGCGCAATTGTGGGTGGCGTCAAGCACCCCAAGGTAGTGATTAGGACCTATCATCGAGGTGCTCAGGCCAGAATCCTCAGGACCGTTCCTGAATACAGTAATATTGTTCAGGCGAACGATTGTGCGGGTGGCAAGAGCCGCGCGGGAACCATTCACCAAATCAGGAATAGTGGACCAACCGTCAGCCAGGCGGCAGGCGTGGGTCCCATCATCCCCGCGCAGGCAGAGCAATCGTTGAGTTTCGGTGCGGGTAGAGGCCCGGGGACCAAGCGGAACCCGGTCCTGTCGCACGCAGCCAGCTGAATAGGGCAAAGCTGGCAATACCTGGGCAATTTTGCGCACCAACCTGCTATTGCTGACTACCAGTCCCTGAGGGAAGCAGCCAATACACCCTGAAGTCACTTGCGAATGCACTGCACCAGATTGGGCAGCAAAACTGGTGGCCTTGCAGTCCATAACAATCTCCTTGTTACTGCTCTTCCCTTGGGGAATACTTATGTGGTTCTGGAGTGTGGATCTGTTAACGATACCCACGAAATTGACACTTTAACTCTTATTACTCATCATTAGGTTTGATTTAAGAAGCAATAAAAAGTTCATTAGTCCGCTGCAAAATCTGCGCTCTTCCTAAAATCATTTTCAATTTCACCTTTGCACCAGACATTAACCAAAACCTTTTTAAGCGTCATGTTGAATATAATTCGAACAAACGGCACTCAATACGAATTGCTCCGGAACACATTAGAGAATATTGGTGAGCAGGAAAGTTGCAATGGGCAGCAGCCTGTCACAGCTTTTGGCAACCGTAATTTATCTGTCATCGGCCCTCCGCCCCCGAAAAGGTTTAAACCCGACGACCCGACAAGGGACCAATACCCGACTTCCGGGATGTCCGTGATTGAAGTTCTTGAAAGTGTTAAATGCGTTATTTGTCATGATATTTATGAGCAAACCATTCTGGAACGGAGCTGCGAACAGGCCTTATGTCTTGACTGCCATGAACAGATTATCAAAAACGAATGCCCTGCCTGCAGGCAGGAAATTCAATTGATCAGGCTTTCCCGCGACTCTGCCAAGACGGTGACAAGAGCTATTAACAAATGCAACCTGAGTGGAGGGACAAAGAGTGCTGAGATCAGGGCATCAGCTGACAAGCACAAAGAGTTCTACGCTGGTCGTTACCAGCTGAGGGACCCGGCAACATTTAAGAACCATTACGATCTTGCCTACCTGTCAGACTCAACACCTTCCGTCGTTGATTCAAACTCAGTAACAGACGAGGGCCACTCTTCTACCGAAGAGTCCGAGCCCGAAATCAGGCCGGCGGACCGTAATTCCCAGTTGGAGTCAGACTCATTGGTTGCCAAAGCTGCGGCGTCAG
>JAQFVO010000649.1 GCA_027942505.1 Endozoicomonas sp.
CGAGATATTTCGGCTTTTTTTACCTTGATGAAGGTCTTTTCCGGGGGGGATAAGTCTGAACAAGTGACCGGCATGTCCTCATCAATCATTACACGGGCAAAATAGCCACTTCCTGCTATGGGTAAATACAACCGATTTATGCCGAGATCGTTCAAATAGGATTTCAGGGCACCAGCCGAGGATTTGGTTACACAAACACCAATCTCCAGCTGTATTTTCCAGTACGCTTTAACGTCATAGATCAGCTGCACAACTGATGGGTCATTATAACCACTCTGGTAATGGGCGCGGTGAGTCACGACATTGTTATAGCAAACAGGCTCTGGCTCACCTCTTTCGTCGCGCAGAAAAGTCCCTTTAGTGTCAATAGTAAGGATGGTTTTAGCGTACGAGGTCATATTGATGTAGTGCATCGCCGACAGAGGGCCCGAACACGTTTTTTGCTGCAAAATATTGGCAAAATCACTCAGCAGGGTGAACAGTAGATCAAGATGGCCCAGGTGGACTTTTATTGCCTGCAGATCTCTGTCCTTTAAAGCGCACTTCATATCCCTGTAACTATCTCTCAGCGCACACTTTATCCGCCCCAGCAGGTGTGTTTGTACTGGCTTGTTCGGAAGATGGTTGATACCGTCCGCAGCCTCTCCAAAGCGATCTCCATGTTTGGTGAAAACCACCCAGCATATTTGCTTTTCCAGGTCGATGCGCAGCTCTTCGGGAATATCTGTGCCAAGCTGGTCGATCCATGCAATGAGTTTTGGGTCATGGGCGAGCCCGTGGCTGGCGGACACCTTGAGTATATGTTTTATACGCTTGCCCGGATCAAGCGGTGAAGGAGCAAATCTGGCATCGGCTGCGAGAACCACTTCACGCATCAGCGCGGCACTTTGTGCCAAAGGCCGAAAATCATCCGGGTCAGGATCGTCAGCCAGAGATTTGACCTGTGGTGTGGAACAGTGAGTTGTACGGTTGTTGAAACTACCGGGGCCAACCGAACAGGCAGCGCCTTCTGAGTTGGCAGGCATATTGACTGACAGTGGTAAGGGCGAAGAGGCATCAGTGGAATTCACGAGAGAAACCGTATGAAGTCGATACTCTCGTTTTAGACAAACCAAAATGGCTTTAGTTTCAATACGCTTGTTGTGCGCTCAGAACAGCACCCACCACTGTTGTTAACACCAGTTCGCACAGAAGAGAGCGACAATTGCGCATTGATGTTTCTCGCCTTTTTCCCCACTATACGACCACTGCAAATTAATAGACCAACA
>JAQFVO010000652.1 GCA_027942505.1 Endozoicomonas sp.
CTGAGCATGTCGGCACAGCGTGCAGAGATATTGGCAGCGACCCGAGGCAACATAAACCAGCTGATTCAGGGAGCTGAAGCACTCCTGCGTGGATACCAGGCATTTTTGCTGCCAGCTGGCAACAACCCTCAGATCAAGCCACTGCTGGACGAATTGCCAGGGCTGATCACACGGTTTGGCCGATTGAAAAAAAGCATCGCGACAAAACTGGACAGGATCAGCCTGGATAACAGCAAAGCACCAGCGGCGGGACGTTTTCGGCAATGGACGGACACCGTTAAGGAGTTACAATCCTGTTTACTGACACTGGATCCTTCTAATGCTCACCAGGTCGAGAGCGTCCACGATCTGATCTTTGCCTTGCACCAACGCTTCGTTAATGCCCTGGGGGCGGTTGCCTCTGCCTCCGGTCAGGGCAGGCTGACGGTAAAAGAGAATACCACCTGGGTTGATTATACCCGCCCGGGTGAAGGATTATTAAGGCCATTCGGTAAAGCCTGCATCGAACAACTATCAAACAAGCCGAAGACTGTCGTCAATATGGATGGCGCGCTGATTGTTAAAGTGTGTTTAGGCGGACACACCTCTGTTATTGAGTTACTTGAAAATGCTGAGGCTGGCAAAGGTCGAACCTTACGACTGACATTCTCTGACCAAATATACAGTACACACGGCAGTGACAAGCCCGGCAAATTAGCACGTATGTGGTTTCTGGTTCAGTTACTGAAAGCAGCTGGCGTGCACAAGCATGCCTCAGATATGAAGGTGGGCATAAACGCCGAAGCAGGTGCAATGACTGTTGAGTTTTCCCGAATGCCATCAAAGCAGACGATGCAGGATGCATTTGAAACGTTAACGAGTCTACTTGGTTGCCTTGCTGATTTAGACTTTTGCTTCAAAAAATATCCTCCTTTTGGCGCAAAGCATTGGGATTTTAACATGCTTGCCCGACTTCTTGATAGCGACGGTTCGACACAAGCCGATAGATTCGCCTTTAACCAGTGCCTGTTTGTGATCAATCATATTTACCAAATTGGAACGCACTTTTACTACAGGTTCTTAAGCAAACAGCAGCAGCACATTATTGATCTTGCTCTACAGCTAAAAAAATGCACTGGCAATCCTCAGGAAATTCTGACGTGTGAAAAAATTGATCCGACTACTCGCAGGGAAATTTTACACCATCTCCTGCTACTCAATAGCAACATGGCAATGCCTCTGCTAGAGCAGGCGTATAACTTGCAGAATAAATATTTTATGCTCAAACCTTGCCACGGTTACAGTCTGCAATTTGCTGTTGATCCGGACCAGGCAGACCATCACAAGAGTAAGATCAAGCGCGTGCTGCTGGACCATGGAATGGAATTCGCCAGCCAATCTCTTCGAAATGATAAAGATGCCGCTTTGCCACGGCTTAAAAAAGACGGTATGGACCTGAAATATGTTAGGGAACTACTAAAGCGCGATAAAGAGGTCGTTATGGCCGCAGTCT
>JAQFVO010000674.1 GCA_027942505.1 Endozoicomonas sp.
GAATACGTAGAGCGCGAAAGGGAGCGCCAAAGGATGCGCTACCGTAATCCCGCCTTTGCAGAGCGCGAAAGGGCGCGACAAAGGGAGCGCTACCATACTAATACTGCTTACGCAGAGCACAAAAGGAAGCTCGAAAGAGAGCACTACAGGAATGATCCCGTTTACGCAGAGAGTCTGAAAACTTACAATCGAGTGTACAACAGAATGAAAAAAGAAGTCAGCAAGGAAGAAGCTGCAAAGCTGGCTGCCATCGCAAAGAAGGAACACCTCCAATCAGTCAAATGTCCAGGGGATTCACGACCAGTTACCGTAGTCAGCCCGATAGAGACATCGGAAAACTTACCATCATCCATTTCTGAGTCGCCCGATGGTGCGCAAGCTTTTGGTGCTGCTGGTAAATTCTTTACTCCTCCCCCTAAACAAATGCCAATTACCACTCTTGATGCTAAAGAGCGTTGTCAGGATGAGGCCTCTGAAGTATCTGTATACCCGGAAAAAGCCGATAGTGGTAGAGAATCAGAGATAAAAATCGCGCAAGTGTGGAGTATGGCTATTGCAGAAGGTTCTCACTTTTTCAATAACAGCCATTCTAACATCCAAACCAGTCCAATCATTCAGGCTGATAACCTGGGTAATGAGTTTGTGCGTGGGTGCGTTACACAAAAAAACGCTATAACAAGATGCCAGCCCATCCGTCAGGGTAAGAAGCAACATAAGTGCAGCCAATGCGATAAGATCTTTGCCTATAAGAGTTATCTGCAACGGCACGAGGTCATCCACAAAGATGAAAAGCCATATGAATGCGAGCAATGTGATAAACGCTTTGCACAAAAATGTTATCTGACAAGGCACCAGCAGATCCACACAGATGCAAAGCTATATGAGTGCAAGCAATGTAATAAACGCTTTGCACAAAAACGGTATCTGGCGTCGCACCAGTATCTCCATGGGGGGGTAGCAGTATAGTGCAGCAACGTCTTTGCCCGTAGAAAACGCGGTGGATGCGTTACGTTCGCAGGTAGCGCCAGACTCAGGAGGAACGGAGCACAGAGGCACGTCAACCCGTCAAACTCATTGAAGTAAACTACCCGAATACATCTGCCATCCTGAAATACACAACACCATTACACTATTCAATCTCATTAACAACTCCTAAGGTGAAAAAAGCGATAACCGAGTGCGGAACTTTCATAAACCTCCCGCTTCTAAGGACCCACTGCGAGTAATAACTACCAACTGCCAAGAAGCTTTGATGACTGTGGACGCTGTTACTCACTCCGTTGCCCCGGCAGCGGTGCAACCTCCGGACAGCCAGGATTCCTGTTACATTTGTCGCGATGCTCTGGGCTCGCGTGGCGTGGCGGTCGTCCGGACCTCATGTGGTCACCATTTCGATCTTGAGTGCATAACCAGATGGTTTAACCACTGCCAGCTGGGAGAAAGAAATTGCGGCTACTGCCGCTCTCCCGCCACGCCACTAACGTTGGTCCGGGGCGATGCCGAGACATCCAGCCCGTACCTGCCCCACCCGGCACTGGAGGCGGCCTGTCAGGGCAACGTGAGCGTACTTGAGTCGAAACTGGCAAAAAATCCGAAAATTGCTGAGGAACGATTCTATGACTTGGCGAGCAGCGAGAGCCTCTTGCTATTGGTGGCTGCTACCCGCCATGGACAGCTGGGGAATGTTCGCATCCTGCTGGATAGTACCTTAAGACAGGGTTGTGCCGAGTTAAGCAATGCGATGGATGCGGTGTTTTCGGCCATCCATCATGACCAGCCGGAGGTCTTGAGTTTACTGCTGGCCCATGAAGCTCATGCCAGTTTCACCGAAGTAATCTCCCAGGCCAGCCTGATACATGCTGCTCTCCATGGACATTCAGATATCGTCGGTCGGGCACTGGACAACGGGGCCAGAGTCAATGAGGAGGACAATGAGAAGGATGATGAAGGCTGGACGGCCCTGACAATCGCTGCCCGCAATGGGCACCTGGAGACTGTCCGTCTCTTGGTTGACAGAGGCGCAGCGGTCGATTACCTCTCAGATGAAGGCAGGATCGCCCCGGCCCTGGCCCTGGCCGCTGAAGCAGGATACGTTGAGATTGTCCGCTTCCTGCTGGACAGCGACGCCGACGTCAACGCCACCGATGCCAGGGACATGACGGCCCTGATGTCTGCAGCCGAGAGAGGACATCTGGAGATCGTAAACTTGCTGCTGGACAATGGTGCCAGATTTACAGCCATCAACGAAGGCGACACGACAGCCCTGCAATTGGCCGCCGAGTCAGGACATCTGGAGATCGTCCGCCGACTGGTGGAAATTGGTTTGCCGGTTAATACCCGCGAGGAAGACGGCTGGACTGCTTTGATGTCGGCTGCTGATAAAGGCCATCTGGAGATTGTCTGCTTCCTGCTGGACAACGACGCCAATGTTAACACCAACGATGAAGACGGCAGGACCGCCCTGACCCTGGCCGCTGAGGAAGGCCACCTGGAGATAGTTCGCCGTCTGTTGGCCAGTGGCGCCAGCGTTAATGTCGCTGCTATCAACGAAAGCACCCCCCTTATACTGGCCGCTGATAGAGGTTATACCGAGATCGTAAATCTGCTGCTGGAAAGCGGTGCCAGGGTTAATGATATGAATGACCTCGGCATGACAGCCCTGATAGAGGCCTGCGATGGAGGGTACGCGGAGATCGCACGCCGACTATTGGACAACGGTGCCAGGGTCAATGACTGCGGGCAGTTTGGCTGGACAGCTCTGATGTCGGCTGCCTGGGTCGGCTGTGTTGATGCTGTTCGCCTTCTGCTGGACAATGGTGCCAACGTCAATCTCACCAATTACAGGGAAGCGACGGCTCTGATTGAAGCTGCGGATGTCGGTCAACTGGAGGCTGTCCGCCTTCTTCTGGACAAAGGTGTCAACATCAATGCCGTCACGTGCCGTGGCTGGGACGCCCTTATGTTTGCCGCTGCGCATGGCTCCCTGGAGATCGTAAAGCTGCTGCTGGACAGTGGTTGCAAAGTTGATGCCAGCGACAACGAGACCAGCTGGACAGCCCTGACGTGGGCCAGAGAAGCTGGGTACCGTGAGATTGCCGACCTTTTGCAGGCCCGCGGCGCCTGTGCCGCTGTCGCCCCATGGAGGGCAGAAAAACAGCGTCATGCATAGTTTGAAAGAGCCCCCCTCTCTGTCGTCCCGTACATGGACTGTACGGGATCCACGTCACAGGTAGGTGAATTTTGGGAACTGTTTCTGGTTGTCTGTGTCCAACGACAGATGACTGAATCACCGGCACCCTGAGGTGAATTCATTGGCTCTTCCCCTTGCGGCAGATCGGCCTGGTTTTGAGGCTATTTCACCATTGGCATCTTTTTCGGATGGTAGTGGTGCTTCGGTGTCCATCACCGGTGAGACTGGCCCCCGTTTAGAAGCCAAACCCGATTCATTGAGGTCTCTGGGTGACTATGCAGTTACCCAGTCTCCTGGAATATGTTCCACCAAGGGCAGTTTTGGACCTGATTGCACATCAGACGATGATTTGTCTGTTTTGGTTAATCACGCTTCACAGCTGCGCGAAAAACATGCCCAGCTTACCGATCAACTGCTTGGTGCGCGTCTTAACTGTCTGAAGGCCGAACACGTATGGCAAGATTTTATTCCGCAGTTGGATATCAATTCCATCAGAGCCCGGGAAGAAGTTGAAGGGGCTTTGGCCAGATGGTTCGGTGTCGTTAAAGAGCCATTAACCCCCTACTATGCCAGGCAATTAGTGACGCAGGATGCCCTGATTGAAACACTGTCGAATAAGATTGAGAGCCATTTGGAAAAATTGGCAGAAAAAAATGAGGATGGTGTTGAACAGGAAAAGTCCAGGATGGTGTCTGAGCTGTCGAAAGAGATCGCTGTTCGTCAGGCCCTGAAGGATGCATACAAAGATGCCAGAAAAACGGTTTTGTGCGGACCGGGGCCAGGCAGTCGCCACCGAGATGATCACTCCGGGCTGAAAGAAGCGCTGATCGCCTTTGAAAATTACCACACGGCGAAAGGAAAACTGAACAACCTGCAGGCTGCAATACTGCAAGTCGAGAGGGAACTTAAGCGAGTGGATGCGTTACGTTCGCAGGTAGCGCCCTTCGACGGACTCAGGACGAACGCAGTGCAAAGGCACGACAACCCGTCAAACTCATTGAAATAAACTACCCGAATACATCTGCCATCCTGAAATGCACAACACCATTACACTATTCAATCTCATTAACAACCCGGTTGGTGATTTATATAACAGTGAATGGTTCAGAGTACTTTTTATAGTTGTTGTGCATATTACGGAGTTAGAAATGCACTGATTTTATACATCATGGTTCTATAAAATTAGAACCCTGCCCGAGTCCGGATCACAAATCAAGCGGCCTGCGCAAAAGAGTGATGCACCGACCACTCAGCGAAGAAAATATCCACGGGCAAGGAACTCTTTCAGCCAAACGCATACGCCCTATAACTGCTCCAGAGCTGAACAATACTCCAGCCCATCTTCGGCGTAAATCAGTGGGCGGCAAAGGGATGTTTTTGCATCAAATGCAGCGCGCGGGGTTGCGGGTACCAGAATTCCAGTGTGTTACCACCGAAATGGTGGCGGCCATTGAGCAACACCCTCTGGATACCCACCGTTTGTCTGCCTATATATAGCTGATGAACTGACATAAAAGACCACAGTGGCGGATATCAAAGCCCATATCAACGCCTTGCCGGCAGAAAACCAGGACAAAAGAACTGACGGGCTGGCGGGCCTGTCGCAATTTATCGCCAGCCATGACTTTTATGAGCTGGTTAAAGATTCTGAAGCGGCCCGAAAGATCAGAAGCCTGGAGATGCCATTGCCGCCACTTATTGTCCGCAGCTCCGGCATCAACGAAGATAAGATGCCCAGGCGGGTAAATATCTCTCTGAGGTTCAGGGAGATGAGGATGTGCTGCGTACCTGCCTCATGGCCTCAGGTTACCGGCCTGCACTACCATGGCGCTGATTATCCAACGCGAGGCTGACCACCCGGAATTTATTCCGGGTGAGGTCTCAACCTGCTTCATTGTGCAAAAGAACGGCAATATGGCGGGCGGCTACACAGAAATAGAGACCAGAAACCCCGTCACTGACGAACAAGAGCAGCGGCTCAGTGATAACTCAGTTGCAGAACTGAGGAAAGCCGTAAACAAATAGAACAGAAATCATCTGTCGAATAACGAACGTTCGTAAGAAAACGGTTCCTTTGGCAATTTATGATTTTTCAAGCTGATAATTCACCACAGTGGCTTCAAACAGTGCCAGAGACTTAATATAAGCCTCGCTGGCACAGAAGATTTTTCGCAGTGCAGCCTCACTCAACTCCAATGGATGAAATATATCCAGCAGTGGCGATAGAATTGTCGCTGAAATAAATTCCATATACTCATTACCGATACCAAGCCACAGACGGCGTACTTCCGATAACTCAGGGGGTAAGGAGGAACCACTGAAGTCACCGGATAAAGCATCAGAACTGCCATACTGGAAATAATCACTCTGTTTACCACCATCCTGGACGCATAAACACATCAAGCCCTTCTCTGCCACAGTGCCGCCACACTGTTCAATCATTGTCAGCCATTGATCA
>JAQFVO010000689.1 GCA_027942505.1 Endozoicomonas sp.
ACCTCGGGACGGTAGCTTGACGCGATGACCTTCAGGTAGGTTGCCAGAATATCGCCACCATCATGAACCAGGGAGTCGTACTTGCCGGCCTGAGCATTGCCCAGCGAATCCTCATCAATCCCGGAGCTGCGCAAGATCAAGGCAACATCGCCAGAGCCCGGGACGGCCGTCAGTGCCTGCCGGGCTTGTGCAATCTCTGCCACCGCTGGCTGCCCTCTTAACTGCTGGTAACAGTCGTCACTGGCCACAAAAGAAGACATAGCCTCAAGCCAGCGATATTGTTTCTGGTGATCCGCCTCCCCGATCCAGTCCCGGACCGTGGCCAGAGTGCCCGTATCCTGACCAAATTCGTGGCCGTCTTCCAGGGCAGACAGAAGTGATGAAAGATCCATCGGCACATTTTCCAGACGTTGCCATACATCGCCCCCTATACAGCAAAAGGGCGGGACCATCAGCCCCACATCCTTCAGTACCATCAGGTACATCCCCTTCCCACCCCATTGGGCACGACCCGGGGTAATGCGAAGATGATTGACTTGATCCAGCCAGGCGCTTTGCCGTTCCCTCAGCAAAGGCAAGTCAGGCCCTGTTGCTCTCAGGCCCACTGAGTGACTGTGCGATACCGATTGAGCGGCAATTGGTTTTATGTTGCCGCTCTGTGTCTCAGCCCTGTCATCAGCAACCGGCCAGTTATTGGTCAGATCGCCACTGCTTGGGGAAACAGGGCAGTTATGAGCGAGAGAGGTTTTTATCATGGGTTGCAACGGCCATGTTAAGTTGTGGTCCTTTTGCTAAGCCCGCAAAAGATCGAGCTAGCCCCCGATGGCCAGTGCACACAAGCAAAGACACATATTAATTGACATTTTTATTGCGAAAATGTTCATTGGTGATCTTTGAAGCGGAAAGAATGTTCTCTGTGCCACGGTGTCTGGCGTAAGAAATCGCATTAAGGGGGTTGTCCATAACTTCCACATTTCAACGTCTTGAAATGTGGAAATCATTTAATGCAACTCCCAAGGCACATTCATGATGCAAGACTTGCCCACGGTTTTTAATGTCGAATTGACAGGCGTCCCTTTATGGATGTTCAGTGGTAAAGCAATTGAAATTAATCTGGGGATTGCAGGTTTCAACGGCAAACACCCGAAATCAATTTGCTTCTGATCACGGCTTGCTAAATAATGCGTCTTGCACTCCCTTAAGTAACTTTTTAGTACTTAAGTTCTCTTGTACCAATAAATATAAAAGTGGAAAGCCCAGAGATAATTATTTTATGGATATTAATAGTTCGCCCCATCATTCCTGGCTTAACAACTCTGCAAAAAACCTCAACCTTCCCGCTTCTCACCCCTGCAACAGTCATTCTGATCAAGTGAAAACACCTTTGGTGGGTAGGCAGCCTCCACTTTGGAAC
>JAQFVO010000703.1 GCA_027942505.1 Endozoicomonas sp.
CCGCATCGGGATTGAAGAGCTGGTGCCGGGAAGATACGTCCTGCTCCTGACAGGACGCATTGGCGTCGCCTGGTGCACTCTGCTGGATCTCTCGGCCTGCCTGGCCTGCGCTGTCTGCTGCATGTGGCGACTGAAAGACACGATACAAATGTCCAGAACAGTGAAGGCGTTTCATCAGCGTTCCATTAATAAGCTCAGCCAGGATTTAACGAAAGTCTCAAAATCCTCCATCCATAACTGATACATTGGGAGCGGAGCACGGGGTCGCCCAGACGGGGTCGCCCAGACGGGGTCGCCCAGACGGGGTCGCCCAGACCTTTGCGGTTTGGGTGGAGATGGATCAGGCGATGCCGCGCAGGTAGTGAGTAACCGGAATGCCGGTGGTCCGGCATTCCGGTGGCCCGGCATCCCGGTTGGTCGCTTATATCCCCGCCTGAGTGTGCCGTTCGGGGCCGCACAGGCGAGGCTTTACGCGAAAACAGGTAAGAATCGGTGCTTAATGGCCACCGCGGACACTGATTGCTGACTGCCCCTTGGCTTTTCTCATCGCCATTAGCAAAAACCAGCCCAAAACCACCAGACTGGCCACGGCACCAACAGGATAGGCTATCGCAGAAGTGAGACCCAGACCTTCTGGTGCCATCAGTATATAGGTGGTGCAGACCGCAGTCATAAACGCCGCAGGCAGACTGGCAGGCCAGTGAGCCTTGCTCTCATGCACCAGGTACATGGCCGAAGCCCATAAAACAATGGTCGCCAATAACTGGTTAGAAAAGGCAAAGTAACGCCAGATTATATTGAAATCAACAAAGGTCAGAGCAAAGCCGACCGCGAACACAGGTACCGCCAACAGCAGGCGCTCTTTCATACCCGATTGCGGCATCTTCAACGCATCGGCAAAGATCAGGCGGACACTGCGAAAAGCAGTATCACCAGATGTCACCGGACAGGCAATGACCCCCAGAATCGCCAGCATGCCACCCATATTGCCCATCAGCCCGACTGAGATTTCATTCACCACCAGGCCTGCGCCACCTTTGGCCAGAACCTCATTCAAGCCATACAGACCATTCGGGAAGAAAGACATGGCGGCTGCCGCCCATACCAAAGCGACAACACCCTCCGCAATCATTGCGCCAAAAAACACCCGGCGACCATAAGCCTCCGTCGGCAGACAACGAGCCATCATTGGCGATTGAGTAGCATGAAAACCGCTGATCGCACCACAGGCAATGGTGATAAACAGCATCGGCCACACCGGCAGACCGTTTGGGTTGGCCAGCAGGTCAGTTATCTCCGGAATGGGCAGATCATTGACAATCATCATACCGCCAACACCAAAAGCCATAATCAGCAGAGTCAGACCAAAGACCGGGTAAATTTTCGAGATCAACTTATCCACCGGCAGTACCGTGGCAATAAAGTAGTAAGCCAGGATAACGCCCAGCCAAAAACTGGTATTGGCAAAAATCCCCTCCATACCCAGATTGGCCAGCAGACCCGCAGGTCCCATCATAAACACTACGCCCACCAGCACCAGCAAAATAACCGAGAAGGCGCGCATAATCTTGCGAGTATTTTCCCCCAGATAATGACCGACAATCTCCGGAATCGATTGCCCCTGGTGGCGGACGGAGAGCATGCCAGAGAAGTAGTCATGCACCGCGCCACCCAGTACACAGCCAAAGGCAATCCACAAAAACGCCGCCGGGCCGTAGAGAGCGCCCATTATCGCACCAAAGATCGGGCCGAGCCCGGCAATATTCAGAAACTGGATCAGAAAAATGCGATACCAGGGCAACGGCACAAAGTCGACGCCGTCCTCCTGTGTAAACGCCGGTGTAGGTCTGTTGGCATCGGCACCAAAGTGGTTATCAAGCCATCGCCCATAGACAACGTATCCCAAAAGCAGGATAGCCAGAGCCCCAAAAAAACTCAGCATAGTTCGCATCCCTTGTAGCAATTTGCACGTTCATTTATGTGCGCGAATAGTAATGACTTTTTGCGGTGCTGGATTGATCCAGGGCAACTGTCAACGAAAAAAAGACGCATATATTTCTTGCTTACCCGGGAGGCTTGCTGGGCAATACAACATCGATTGAGCCTGAGGCTTCACAAGATAAATCGTTAGCAGTGGCAAAATAGGTTCACGCTGGCAACCACGGCTGATAATCCTCACTGAGTGACAGGGTACTGTGGATGCACAGGCATACCTGCTTTGGTACAGAAAATTTTGCGAGCATCAGCACAGGTCATTGAACAGCTCCGGGCAACCGATTTTTTTGAACTTCATCTGTGAACAGACTGTCCAAAGTCCGACTGTGGTTAACTTGAGGAAAAGAGCACTTGGTTGGTGGCGCTGAATACAGCAAAAAATGCGCTGTATGTCTGGAAGAGCTGGATTCGCTTGCTGGTCACGACAGGGTTACCTTCAGCTGCGGGCATGTTTTCGGCCGCACGTGCGCTGCCAAATGGGCACGGATCAAACCGCAGTGCGCATTGTGCCGGCACTGGCTCACTGCCGAAGATCGCCAAGCGTTGCGACCGCCAGCGCGCACTCCCATTCACGAGAGAAACATCAAGCTGTTGAAGGCATTTACCGCTATCGCTTTTTGCTGCTGCCGCTTCGGTGGCCTCTACGGTGCTTTCAAACTTGTTAAAATCCTGACAAAGCCCCTTCTAGTTGCCAACGCAGTTAATGTGTTTTGCCAATGCTGGGCTATCAGACGACTGAGTCAGTTGGTTATCGAAATTTCCCCACCAGTTATCGTGTATCTGCTGGGCATCTCAACGAGGATTGCGGCACAGACTGTGCCTAGGGAGTAGGTCATATTTGGTGGTAGAAAAGGTGGTAGAAAACGATTGCCAAACTGGTCTGGCAAGAGGACTGACGAGGCGTGGGGGTGTCCCCTTAAGGGTTTACTTCGTATCTTTGTGATTCAAGGCTTTTGTGCTTTTTGCGACAAGTGGGGAAGTCCACGTCGGGTTATCGGTCACCGCCTGGCAGCTATCCCTGCCAAGTGGATTCCGTACAATCCCTGTCGTTCCACATATGGACTGCGCAAGAAGGGATTTAAGAATCGTGACTGAGAGATAGCCTGAGAGGGCCGGGTGGAGTCGCTGAGGCCGCGCAGGCAGGGCTTTACAATAAATTGGAAATTTCAATCATCCGGCCTCTGACAATCCTCCATCATTCCTTAATGTCCACCTTGAGTGAATGGCTCAAGTGACTCTTTTATTGCTTCTGAAATGCTAGCCAGTATGTGTAAAAACTCGGTGCCTTTGGCCAATAATGACATTAGTTTTTCACACCGTTCAGGAGCGTTAAAATAGCCACTGGTAAAAAGACAGCCAAGAGATCCATCTTTAACCAGTCCATTTAAACAATCATTAATAAAGAATCTTTGTTCGTAAGAGCCAGCCAACTCTTGCAGCTCTTTTGTCGCACACAATTCCATACCAGATCTAATAGCCTTATGCGTTGCTGAGGGTAAACAAGCCAGCTGACCGGTGATCTCTTTTACCAACCTCAAAGCAGCCAGTTTGTTAACCACGTGCATCACCTCTGCCCTTAATGCAGTGGAAAGTGACAGCTTTTCAAGCAGTGCATCAGCAGTGGTGAGTTCCGCCGGGGAGCTTAGTTCATTTTTGTATTCTTGCAGCTGGCTGATAAAGTCGTGACTAACGCAGTGGCAGTCTCTCAGCAAGCTGGAAAAACTGGCTAAAAAGGTCGACTGCTTGAGTAATTCAAAACACTCCCTACTGGCTGTTATTCCAGTGACTGTGTTGGCCTGAATGGATGACTCAATACTGGCCAATTTGGCAGCTTCAACCGGTGACACTATGTCTGACCAAGCTGATAATTTAACAGGAGCACCAAAATGGGTAACAAGAATTGCATTGCTACAGTTATGGCCTGAAGGCACAAGGCGCATGTTCACCTTATACGCTTGTGCCGGTACTTTCTGCCCATCTGCATCGGATAAAATGGAGGTTTTGTAATTCTGATCATCAATACACAAGTAGCGATATCGGTCAAAATGACGAGCTTTTGGCTCATCGGATGCCCCCCAGTCACGGAATAGATGCCCAGCTTCAAAATAACACAAAGTGTTATCTCTTGAGCGATCACCCACAAACATCAATCCGGCCTCGGCCATTTTTTCAGGAGTCAAATTCTCCTGCTCAAATTTATTATTGATCAGTCGACCACTTGGCAGGTAGAAGGATTTGCGACATTGCTCTTTAATATCCAGCAAGTCTATTTGCTCATCGATTTCGCTTAGCACCAGCACGCGTCGCTCTGCCAGCTCTTTAAGGATGGGTTTAACTGACTCCCATTCATCATCATTAGTGGGCACAAAGAACTGACAATCTTCATTAACAGCTTTCAGACGCCCCCCACAGCAGGTATCCAGCAGTAATACCCGGTTATGGGGAACATCTTTCACAACCCGACCATTAACCCGGAGTTTGTCCTTTAATTCTGCAGAAACATCGATCTCCTCACCGGGCACAATAGAAAATGTAGGACATCTAATGCCCAATTGAAGAGTACGCTTACACAGAAAAGTGATATTCATTACA
>JAQFVO010000723.1 GCA_027942505.1 Endozoicomonas sp.
GGTATCGGGTTCTCGGCCTGGTTTGGTGGTCAGGCACTGAGTCGACAGTACTTCACCAATATCTGGATGCTGGCCACCGCCAACCCGAAGTTGCGAGTAGTGGTTTTTCATGATGAAAAACAGGCATCCAGCGATTCAGTCCAGCAGCTGTTTGCCGGCGCATCCTGTCCGAAAAATATTCTGCCGGTGTGTGCCCCTTGTTTTTTACAGGCCAATCCCGAAAGCCAGATACACAACGAGAGTAAACGCCACTCGGCCCACAGAATCCTCGGGTATTACCATCAAGCGATGGCAAATGGTGCTTACGCAACGGCAAAAGACGCTTTGTTTAACTATATTTCCGCCTTTACACCGGAGGACATTTTTCCAGAACAGTCTGATTGCTCGCTCAGCCGAGGGTGGGTGCACCGAGTTTATTTCGACCTGGATTTTATGTGTGGCGTAGACCTGGTGACCAACATGCATGACATCCTCGATCACCCATCCAGAAGCCAATATTGCGGCTACGAAATGGGAAAATGCGCCATCTGGGGTGGACCGGGTGAGTTTTGCAGCAATCTATCCCTTGTCATACAGGTTAATTACTGGAAAAAAAAGGGCAGATGCACGCTACGTTATCACACCAATGTTCAAGAGCTTGGTTACGGCTATGCTATGCATGCACCAGAGGAATTAACCTTGATAAGAGGCCTCAAACGCCTGGGCGTCCATGAAAGGCTTACCAATTTGCAGCACAGGCGCAGCTTACAGTCACTCTTTGATTCTCCCTCCAAAGGTCTCGATATTGTTGACTCCTGTGCTTACATCTATAACCAAAAAACCCTGGGCTGGCCAATCGATACTGCTACCCCCCTGAGCATCACCAACATACTGAAATCGGCAATCACACTGCATGAGTTCCATCAGTTCAACGAAATCATAACCCGGATGGAGCAACCACTGTGCGCACCGATGCAGGAAGAACTGATTAGCTACTGCGTCAACACCAGTAATAGCGAGGCACTTGTTTATCTCTATACCCACTGTAATTTGGGTGATGTCGATACAATCACCCGACACCTGCCGGCTACTCTCAACGACCACAATAGGCTGATGACCGACACGCTGTTGCAACTGGGAGCCAGGCTGCACAGCGATGTACTTGAGAAGGCACTGGCGAAGGCCGTGAAAAAGTTTCAGCTGGATACCATCGACTATCTGCTGGGCTTCAATCCTGAGGCAGCTATTGATCCTCATCTGCTCGATACCGTTCTTATGAACGCCATTGAACACAGTTATATCCCAATGGCTGACTGGTTACTGGCCCGTGGTGCGAAGATCCGCGCCAAGCCCGGTGAAGATTATCTGTTCGACTCAGTATTGTTCTGCAACAACGTGGAGATATGGGATTGGTTACATGCCCATGGTCTACAAACTACCCCCGCTAATCTGAGCGAATGCCTTTACAGCCATATCCTCCGCAGAAGTGACAACGTGTACCTGGACTGGCTGGCTGACCACGGCGCAACAGCCGATAAAATGCCTGAGAAAAATATCCAGATAGTGCAGTGGAATCATCAGAACGACTGTCTGGCGCCACGCCTGAGCGCCTGGCTGAAGCAGCGGTTTCCGGACTTTTTATCGGATGACCCGGTTGAAAAGCCGGCAAGATACCAGATAAAACCGGAACAAGAGGCGTGATTAACCACACGACAGCACCTTGCTTTATTTAATCACTGCGCAACGCTTTGTTGGGTGATATGGGTGTCGGCAGTCGAAATACCACCAGATAAGTGGAGACAATAAACGTCAGGATTGCTGCTCCCTCAATCAGCAGTGCAGTCTCCTGGTGAATTTTGCCCACAGTCATGGCGCCGTAAGCCAGCAGCAGGGAGAACTCACTGCTCTGGCCCAGGCGCAACCCCATCTCACCGGCGTTATCACTGCGCTCTTTGGCCAGGTACTGCAACAGGTACTTAAAGAGAATCGGCTTGGTGATCAGCACAATAGCCGACGTCAGCAGGATAGCCAACAACAAATGTCCCTTGAGCACCGGATCAAACTGCGCGCCAACGGAAAAGAAAAACAGGATCAGGAAAAACTCTCTCAGCGGTTTCAGCCCTTCGGCAATAACGAGCGAGATGGGCGACGTGGCAATGCTGACCCCGGCAATAAAAGCGCCGATTTCGTGCGACAGCCCAAAGGCCTCGGCCAACTGAGCCGCGGTCAGGCACCAGCCCAGTGAGACCAGGAAAATATACTCCGAGATAATATCAAATCGCCCCATCAACCCGAGTAAAACATAACGAACAAAACACCAGGCCCCCAGGGCGAAGACGATGGTTTTCAGGGGCAGCAGCAGCGCGTCAATATGCCCGCTGCCATTACTGCTGTAGAGAATCAGAATGGTCAGGATGGCCAAAATGTCTTCAAACAGCAAAATGCTGATCATCACCTCCCCTTTACGTTGATGGTGCAGTGTCGTGGTCGGGATCAACTTCAGGCTAAGCACCGTACTGGAAAACGCCAGGGCCAGGCCAGCAATCATCGCTTCGATAGCAGGAAACGCAAACACCATAACCAGCAGAGCCCAGATCATCACCCCGGTAGCACTGATGCAGAGAAAAGTGACCAGTGCCGTCTGCTTCAGTTGTTTGAGCAGATTGCGCGGGTGCAGGTGCAGGCCGAGCAGAAACATCAACAGAATAATACCCATGGTGGAGACGGCCTCAATGTGACCATCGTTGATCACCACGTTGGCACCGTGAGGACCGACCAGGACACCCAGGCAGATATAGGCGAGAATAATGGGCTGTTTCAGCCAGACAAACAGCGTGCCCAGCAATGAAGCGCCACCAAAAATAACGGCCATCTCCAAAACAAGATGCTCAAACGGACCCTGCACGACACCACCCTGACAATAACTCTGTGGGACTGTTAGGATAGTTGATCAGGGCTTTTTTGGGACAGCAGCACAACACTCGAAAGACGTTTTTCAAGCAAACGATAACGAAAAAAATTATTACACGACGATATATATCTAAATTTAACAGCCATGCCGGGGGAGGTGGGTATCTTCCAGGGACTGCACTGAAATAATTTCCTCATTTCCAAGGGCGCTATCCGCAAAAGCACGAACGGTTTGGCCTATGGGGGCAGAGTCCTGAAATGTGGAAATTATTTAAAGGCAGCGCTTAAGTGTCTACCTTAATACCAGCAACCCACACCGGGATCCCGGAAAAATCGAATGTGATCTGTGATGATCTTCAAACAATTACGCACTGTTCCCAAGGGGGCACCCATGATATCTTGTCACCATGATGCTGCCGGACGTAGTAATTCTCCCACTCGTCCAACCAGTTATTCCTGTATAATTTTTGGTAACGCAAATCTTCGTCGCGATCCAGACGATTCACGTAAGATACGCCCACTTTTTCCCGAATCATATCTATCGGGGTCTTGCCATCCCTGTCGCGCCAGCTTTCAGCAGTAAGAGGGGATCTGGCCTCTTTCCTGCCCTCAGCGCAGCTGCGTTCGTAAGCTCGTAACATTTCGTCTCTGAGATAGTTATACACAGCAGGATCCTGCTGTTGTACTGCGTGGTGCAGCAAGTTTCTGCCATCAGGGGTCGTATGATGCAGAAATGACTCGTAATCAGCAGACGTTCTGAAATACTCGCAGAGGAAACTGATCACATCATGATCGCAATTGGCCGCGGCCAAGCTAAGAACAGTGGAACCTGAACGATTAGGGGTACATGTAAGCTCACAGATTTGCTCATCATAGGCATCAATCAGATTCACAGCCCCATCACTCCAGCCGCTGAGTAAAGCTAAGTGCATAGGTGAACAGTCGTCAATTTGATCAAGCACATCCAAAGGTGCAGAAGCCATGGCTGTCGAGCTCAACAATTTGATGTTCGTACGACCATTGATAGCAACATTGAAATGAGCATCATCAAGAGCTTTATCCAGGAGCGATCCATCCTTGAACAGGCAGGCAATGTGCAGTGGGGTCAACCCCCAGGGGAGCTGGCAGTCACTACGAATTTGCCCGTCAGGCCCGAGCAAGCCCCGGGGACCAAAGGAAGAATCATCGATAATGCTTTTGAGGCTGGCCAGGTACCAGGGTTCAGAAGAAGAGGTTGGCCAGTGCACAGCAGGAGAAGGCAACTCTTCAGTTTTTCCCTGCCGGGCCTGATCAGGCCTAACTTGTTGCAGAGGGCTAAGGGTAAGACCGGCATTCATTTTTTGGACTCTGTTTTAAGATGATGTTCTTTTTGAGTGCGTCTTACCAAAATAGTTCCATCTACGTGATTATCAGCACAGCTTCCAGTCCTGAATAGCCTGCCTTGAATAATAAAAATGCTGGTCCTCGGGAAACTTTTGGCCGGATAAGAAATCAACAAGAGGTTATTTTCTCAAACTATTTCAGTGGCGGCCGGGCAACAGATGGGATAATGCCATTGGTGTGCCAGGCAGTGATGATATTCATTGACCGCTGTAGCCAGGGTTTCTTACCGACGGCTGGGGCAGAGTACACTGGGGATGATGAATGATGGGTCCTACTGAGTCACTGGCAACTGTGCATCAGCCGGTTGTTCCGGCTGCCAGTGAAACGCCAGTTTACCATAACAGCGCATCTGTTTTTCTGAGTTCAAACACCATTGACACCTATATTGAAAGCGCCAGGGAGGTTATCGCAACAGTCCTTGAGTGGCCTGAAAGCAAATGGCTGCAATTTCAGCTGCCCCATAACCTGACTCTGTTTCATATGGCGTGTCTGGCCTCGGATGACGTTTTTTTACTCCGCCTGCTCAATATGCCCGAGTTTACCGCACAGCTCTGTCAACCGTGCAGCGCCATCGGCGATGACGTCGTTGCGTTGCCAGACTCAGCCTCTGGCCGTTCAATTATGCCTGCCATCAATAGTGATCCACCCCTGCACTTTGCGCTGTTCACCAATTTTGCCAAGGGGGTCGAAATTATCATTGAAGCGATGAAAAAGGGAGACCAGCTGCTGTGTCCGACCAATGCCACTGGCAATAATTCGTTTCACCTGGCGGCTGGGCGAAGCTCGGCTGAGTGCATGCAGGTGTTGTGTGACAACTTTAAAGACGAAGCTCTGATCAACCAGGTAACCCATCGGGGGTCGACGCCCTTGCACCTCGCAGCACGTGAAGGCTCACCCGATGTATTTCTGTTGCTGTTGCATCACGGTGCGGTGCCGAGTCTTACCGTACGTGATCTCAAGAACAGTACGCCAATAGATCTTATCGGCTCCAATAACGCCGATGCCCGAGCCAGGGAAGAACGGGCAATTTACATCACCAACTACCGCACCTCCCAGTACAATCCAAATTACCCGGAATCACGGGTTCCACAACTGCTTTCAAGGCTTAAGGTGATCAACGAAGATCTTCTCAGCGTCACCATATCGCCGTTGGCACGCAGTAATCTGGGTAATGAAAAAGTGGCTGTGATGAATGAGATCAGCCGCTGGGAAGAGATCGTTTTGCACGCCAGTGCTTTAGTTCTTGCCCACGAAGTGAATGACTCCGCCGACGCAGCTTCCAGGTTCAGTTTACGGTAAACTCGTTGCCTGTTTCCGGGTTCTTGCCAGCAGCACCGCCGCGACCATCAGCAGGCTGAGCAGAATCACCGGCCAGGAGCCAAAACGCATAAACGGTGTCTGCCCTTCGCGGACTTCGGCGGTAGACGACAAAACACCGCTACTAAAGCGGGGAATGGTGGCAATCACCTCACCCTTGTGGTTGATCAGGGCTGTGATGCCGTCATTGGTGGCACGTATCATCTGGCGTCCGGTTTCCAATGCTCGCATGCGTGCTATCTGGAAGTGCTGCACAGGGCCGATGGATTTGCCAAACCAGGTGTCGTTACTGATTGTGATCAGCAGCCCGCTCTGTCTGGCTAACCCGGCGGCAAAATCCGGGTAGACTACTTCGTAGCAGATGTATGGCGCAATGCGAACGCTGCCTGCCTCCAGCAATGTCTGCCCGGGATTGCCCGGGGAAAAGTCCGACATGGGCAAGTTAAAGAATTCAATCAGACCCCGCAACCACTGCATGGGCAGATATTCGCCAAATGGCACCAGTTTCTGTTTGTCGTAGCGGCCTTTGCCGTTGCCTACAGCCACAATACTGTTGTGGTAGAAAACCTCACCACTGTCGTATTCATCCACCGGCATGCCAAGAACCAGGGTGCTGTTGTGCTGTTCGGCCAGCGCATCCAGATGCGCCAGCAGTTGTGTCACCTGGGTATACAGCAGAGGGATGGCATTTTCCGGCCAGATAATCAGCTGTTGCTGCCAGGAATCCTCGCTCAGATCGGTGTACGTGTTGATGGTAGAGGTAAAGTACTCAGGGTCCCACTTTAGTTCCTGGGGAATATTCCCCTGCACGGCACTGAACGATAACTCACCACTTTTTTGCGTCCACTTGATGGCATCAAGAGACCATGCCAGCCCCCAGCACACAATGCTGACAGCCAGGGCGACCACATTGCCGGTGCGGCTCATTTTCTGCCGGGCAGGAATCACCAGGGCAAACAGCAGGCAGGCTGTGGTAACCATCAGCAGGCTGAGACCATAGACACCGGTCAGTGGTGCCAACGCCGCAACAGGGGTATCGATCAGGGCATAGCCGAACAACAACCACGGAAAGCCGGTCAACAGCCAGCTACGCACCCATTCAAACAGCACCCACAGTCCGGAAAAGAGCAGCGCCTGCTGCCACGGCCGCCAGCGGCGTTGGGCAAAACGCTGGTTCAGCCAGCCATAAAGCACAAACACCGGCAAAACCATCAAAGCGGCAACAGACAGGACAAACAGCCCGGTCAACAGCCCGGCCAACGCCGGTGCTGCTGCACCAAATTCATGAATACTGACGTATATCCACGAGGTGCCGGCGCCGAACATGCCGACGCCAAAGAGGAAACCGCAGCGAGCGGTAATCCTGAGCGGTAATGTTCGCGTCAACAGGAAGATAACACCAATGGCCAGCATGGGGGCCGGCCAGAAATCGAACGGACTAAACCCCAGAGTCACCAGCGCACCGGCCACCAGGGACAGTAGGTAGCGGATGGCCCCCAACAGGGGGCGGGGGGAGGCCTGAACCATTAGTTGGGTGTTACCCGCAGCAGGCGAATGCGCCGCCCATCGGCATTGAGTACATCAAAACGCAGGCCGGAAATATCCACCGATTCGTTGCGGGTTGGCATATGGCCAAACTCCTGCATGACGATACCGCCGATGGTATCGAACTCATCGTCCGGGAAGCGGGTGGCAAAATGCTCGTTGAAATCCTCGATGGGGGTCAGCGCCTTGACGATAAATGAGTGCTCAAAGTCGTCTGCCGGTTTGATGAAGGTGTCTTCATCGACATCGGTTTCATCCTCAATATCACCGACAATCTGTTCCAGAACATCTTCAATGGTGACCAGACCAGCCACGCCGCCGAACTCATCAATGACGATGGCCATGTGGTTACGGTTGGTACGAAACTCCCTGAGCAGGACATTCAGGCGTTTACTTTCGGGAATAAACGTCGCCGGTCGTAAATGATTCTTGATGTTGAACTTGCTGGCGGTATCGAGAATCAACGGCAGCAGGTCTTTGGCCAGCAGGATGCCAATGACTTCATCCTTGGTATCGCCAATCACGGGAAAACGGGAGTGGGCGGATTCAATCACCTGGGGAAGGAACTCGCCAGGGCTCTGGTCGACATCAACGCAGACCATCTGGGAGCGGGGGATCATAATCTCACGGACCTGCATGTCCGCAACCTGGACGGCACCTTCGATAATGCTCAACGCCTCATCATCGAGCATACCCCGGCTGCCGGCATCGCGCAGGATGGCCAGTAGCGCATGGCGGTCTTTGGGGTCCTGGTGGAACATGCTGGTCAGTTTATCCATCCATGATGGTGACGGGTAATCTTCCGTCGAATGCTCTTCGCTCATTGCCCTCTGTCTTCACGGCTGTGCCCACGGGTGGGCGGTTTAGGAATGCCGGCTCACTCCCGATCCTGGTAGGGATCAGGATAGCCAATCCGAGCAAGGATGTCCGTTTCCAGGGACTCCATCTCTTCGGCCTGATCGTCATCAATATGGTCAAAGCCAAGCAGGTGCAGTGTGCCATGAACCACCATATGAGCCCAGTGTGAACTGAGGCTTTTTTTCTGCTCCAGGGCTTCTTTGGCCACCACCGGGGCACAAATGACCAAATCGCCCAGCAGCGGTAAACCCAGTTCGGCAGGCAGGTCGGACGGAAATGACAGCACATTGGTCGGCCCGTTTTTGTTGCGCCACTGCTGATTCAGCTCGGCGCCTTCAGCCTCATCAACAATCAACAGGCTGATTTCTGCCTCTTCGCGCTGCTGACCAACGGCAGCGGTTGCCCACAGCTCCAGGTCACTCAGCCCCGGCAGCGGCTTGCTGTTGCTGTTGTTGATCAGGTCAATATGCACCCTGGCCATTACGACGCGCCCTTGCCGGAAGACTGGGTCAGCAGGTCATAACGGTCGTAGGCCTGAACAATGCGCTGAACCAGTGGGTGACGCACCACATCCTTGGCGTTAAACCAGGTAAAGCCAATACCTTCCACGCCTTTGAGCACCTCAATGGCACTGACCAGGCCAGAACGCGTGTTGCGGGGCAGGTCAACCTGAGTGATATCACCGGTGATGACCGCCGTGGAGCCAAAGCCGATCCGGGTCAGGAACATCTTCATCTGCTCCTGGGTGGTGTTCTGGGACTCATCGAGAATGATGAACGAGTTATTGAGCGTACGACCACGCATATAGGCCAGCGGAGCCACCTCAATGACGTTCTTCTCAATCAGTCGATCCACCCGTTCAAAGCCGATCATCTCGTACAGCGCGTCATACAGCGGACGCAGGTACGGGTCGATTTTCTGCGACAGGTCGCCAGGCAAAAAGCCCAGTTTCTCCCCGGCTTCTACCGCCGGACGTACCAGCAGAATGCGCCGGATCTGCTCCTCTTCCAGTGCCTGCACAGCAGCGGCCACGGCCAGGTAGGTTTTGCCTGTCCCGGCCGGACCAATGCCAAAATTGATATCGTGCTGCAATATGGACTTGACATAACTTTGCTGGTTGCGACCTCTGGGCGTGATCAACCCTTTGCGGGTACGCAGGGTGATCACCTTGTCATCCGGCTCTTCCTGAATCCACTCAACGGCCGACTCCTGCAAGAACAGGTGCACGGTATTGGGGCTGAGAGGTTCGTCCTTGCCGGTTTCCCGGAACAAACGTTTCAGAACTTCACCGGCCACCTCTGCCCGGTCGTTGTCGCCGCTGACGGCAAAGGCATTGCCCCGGTGGCGAATAGTGACCCCGAGGCGCTCTTCGATCTGTTTCAGGTGCTGGTTGAACTGTCCACACAGCTCAGCGAACCTGAGTGGCTCCTCAGGTTCCAGAATAAAGCGGCAGATGTGCAGATCGGGTTCGGAAGTGGTGCCGGAAAATGGCTGTCCTTGTGTACTGGTATTCAAAGTTGGTTATGCGCCTATAACTGCAAGTTGGTCAATGGTACTGCGGACAACGGACAAAAACCAACAGGGGGTCCTTTGTCCGGGATCGATCCGCCAGTATGGCGTCGGCTCAGGCCACATCATCAAGCTCAGAACCCCTGAGCGCACCGCGCAGAGAGTGAGGCAAGGCCTCAACAATCTCGACGTCGGCAAAATGGCCAATCAGGCGTGGATCGGTGCAGCGGAAGTTTACCACCCGGTTGCACTCGGTGCGCCCGGAGAGCTGGCCCGGGTCCTTGCGCGAGTAGCCGGTGACCAGAATTTTCTGGGTACTGCCCACCAGCCGCCGGCTGATCTGCGCTACCTGCTGGTTGATGCGTTCTTGCAGCAGTTGCAGCCGCTGTTTTTTCACCGCTTCCGGCACATTGTCTTCCATATCCGCCGCCGGCGTGCCCGGGCGCTTGCTGAAGATAAAGCTGAACGAGGCATCAAAGCCCACCTCGGCGATCAGGTTCATGGTATCGATAAAGTCCTGGTCGGTCTCGCCGGGAAAACCAACGATAAAGTCGGAAGAGAGCTTCAAATCCGGACGAACCGCCAGCAGTCGCTGAATTTTTGCCAGATAGTCAGCTGCGGTGTGTTCGCGCTTCATCATCTGCAACACCCGGTCTGAACCGCTCTGTACCGGCAGGTGCAGATGGCTGACCAGCTCTGGTACGTCAGCATAGACATTGACCAGACTGTCGGAAAATTCCAGCGGGTGCGAGGTGGTGAAACGAATACGGTCAATGCCATCAATAGCCGCTACCACTGTGATCAGTTCGGCCAGGTCACAGACTGTGCCGTCGTGTTTGGCACCGCGATAAGCGTTGACGTTCTGCCCCAGCAGATTGACTTCCCGCACCCCTTTCTCCGCCAACCCGAAACACTCAGCAATCACATCGTCCATGGGCCGGCTGATCTCGGCGCCGCGGGTGTAGGGCACGATGCAGTAAGTGCAGTATTTGTCGCACCCCTCCATGATGGAAACAAACGCCGTTGGGCCATCCACGCTCGGCTCGGGCAGACGGTCAAACTTCTCAATCTCCGGAAAGGTTACATCCACCACGGGAATGTGGTTAGCTTTGCTGGCGTCGATCATCTCCGGCAGGCGGTGCAGAGTCTGAGGGCCAAACACCACATCGACCTGGGGTGCGCGCCGGCGAATTTCTTCACCTTCCTGACTGGCCACACAGCCACCGACACCAATGATCAGGTCCGGGTTTTTCTCTTTCAGTTTGCGCCAGCGACCGAGCTGATGGAACAGTTTTTCCTGGGCTTTTTCCCGCACAGAACAGGTGTTGACCAACAGGACATCCGCCTCTTCAGGGTTATCAGTCAGCTCCAGGGTATGAGTCTCACCGAGCAGGTCTGCCATACGGGCAGAATCGTACTCGTTCATCTGGCAACCGTGGGTCTTGATATACAGTTTTTTGCTCATTTCACACTTTACTGGCTTGTGCGGGCTCAACCGAGGTCAAGCCTGTTAACAAATTGATTAGAAGGAACCGGGCATTATAGTCACCTCGGTGT
>JAQFVO010000743.1 GCA_027942505.1 Endozoicomonas sp.
TTCAGGTGCTAGTAACTGTATGGTTGTGGAAGTTCGAGTCTTCTCCTGGGCACCAATTCTCAAAGATTTGTCGTGTAATTCACGGTAAAAAAAACCGGACTTTCGCCCGGTGGTATCTTCTCTCATCACTCTCCCTCTTCACTATCTCGTACCCTGTACTTCCTGGGTTTTACGGATATAGATTTTCTTCGCTTCCAGTGTTTTGTGGCCGGAGACCAGTCCTTCATGGTCAGAGACTCCCTTTGCCTTGAGATCATGGAAGTGCCATTTCTCGTCAATGAGTCCTTCATCCACTGCACGGTTGATCAGTTTTTGCCACTGGCTGTCCAGCGTGTTTTTGTGCATCTTTTTCCCTGGTGACATCTGAATGCCTTTTTTGGCAATTACGTTGGGCGCCCCGAATACATACTCAAACCTTTCACCGTTGTTGTAGTCTTCAAGCAGCTTGAGTGCTTTTCTCAGGCGCGGAGTCCAGAGGGTGATTTCATCCAGTGACCCTTTGCCCCGTTTCAGCTGTATGCCTTTTTCCAGCAACTGGTCCCGCTTCATATTGATCAGCTCGGAACGTCTTGCCCGGCAGATGTAGGCAAATTCCATCATGGCTTTCCAGAACGGATTAGCCAGGTAATAAACGCAGGCGTAGTCTTCATCGCTCACGTACACATCTTGCCGGTTGGGTCTTGGCAGGGCTTCGCAATCCAACGATGGGTTAGGCGGTACCCCTTCCAGATGGCTTCTGCCCCAGCTCCAGGCACTGGAGATCAGTTTGCGGGCATTGGCGACTGCGCCCGGTTTGTCGGAAAATTTTTCGTAGAACCGGTTTAGTGATGGTGGTGTGATCAATGTCAGCGGCACCTTGCCGAAAGTGCCATAACCTTCCACGGGGAAGTTTTTCACCTTGAGGACATAAAGCCTTTTGTTGTACTGCCAATCCTTGCTCTGGGCTTTTAGCTTTCGGGACTCCAGATATTCATCCAGCAGCCAGCCCAACGTCTGGTCGGAATTTTTCTCCAGGCTCTCAATGGCCATATAGAGTTTGGACATGGCCATGGTCTCTGGTCCCAATACAATCTCGGCACCGAATACATTCTTTTTGCCGACTCGCCCATGGTAAGGCTTATAAATGAAACGCCCTTTACTGCGATATACGCCATCCGGTAATTGGGCGTTTTCTTTGTTGCGCGGTCTCCCCATCAATACATCTCCTATAGGAATTTGAGTGGTTGTTTTTTTGGTTGTTGTGGTTCAGTGCCAATCAATGGTTGGTTAATGGCGGCGTAGGTGGTGACTACTTCGCCATTACGTCCGTAATAAAACGGTATCCGGTTTTGTACCATCCATTTGACCAGTGCCGCTTTTTGTTTAATACCTGACCATGCCATCAGGTCAGGCTGGGAAATAAGCGCATCCATATCGCCGACCCGTTGGTTAAAAGAATTTCAAAATGTTGTAACCGAGAACCGGTTGGGCATTGCTGGTGGTCAGTCGCTTACTGTTACGATTGTGGAACATTTTTTCCGTTGGGTCGTACATCAGGCCGAACTGCCAGCCTTTATCGGTGAGCAAGTACTTGCCTCTTTTACCTTGACCGGTCCACTTGATGATCCGCTGTTTCTCCAGTACCTGGGCAACATGCTGACGGCTGCGGCCAATAAACTCACCCAGCTCCACCAGGGAGAAGTAATCATCCAGCTCATAACGATTGCGTTTGCGCTTTTGTTTTCTCTGGATGGGTTTATCATCAGGATGGGTTTATCATCACTGTCAGATCCAACCACTATTGGATCAGCATAGCGGCAGACCTGATCGTTCGATTCAGTTTTGGATTTATCCGGGAGTGCCGGTTGCAATCGGCCCAGTACGGTCTGATACCACTTCACCTGTTTTACTGACGCACCACTGTTATGGGCTTTTCCGGTGTCGAGAATTTCACACAGAGGCTGACCCTGATCGGTAGGTACCCACAGAGTATCGATTTTGATCTGGAGTCCTGCCGCTTCCAGTAACTTGTTTACCTGACGGGGATCTTGGGGCGGTGTCATCATCTGGCCAAGCTGGGTTGGCGTAAACGTCATGGCCTGAACCGGCGCCACCAGTTGTTTCTGACCTATGGCTTCCAGCGGTGAAAAGCCGATCTGGCTTTTCAGCAATTGATTGGCACAGAGCAATTTCTGGTTTCCGGTAAAACCCAATGCTTCAACAAAAGCCATGGCTCTCAGGGAGGTGGCCATATTCATTTCGAGCAATGCCTGGGGTGTGGATAACTCGAGCTTTTCAGTTTGAACTGCTTGTAAGTGAGCTGTGGGAGTTGCTCTGCCGGATTCCAGGTTATCCCAGCGCAATACCAGGTCGGCACAATAATTTCCGTCGATGGACGCCATAGCGGTGATGCTGTCAAGGCGATCCAGTAACAGGTGTTCCACAAACTGCCCTGAAACCCCCTGTTTTGGCCTCTCCTCAATTTGAGGAGAGGCAATCGCACCCTCTTTAACCAGCCTTTCGATGGTTCGTTTAACGTTGTCCGACCGTTTGCCAGCCACATTGGCTATCTCGATATGGGACATTTTCAGTCCGTTGGTACCGGACGGCATCAGGCTTTTGCTGTTCTCTGGGGTAGCAAGAATTTTAACGTCCATAGTCAACTTTCCTTTTTGTGCGATGTTGTGGATAACTTCACTATTCAGTTTTTCCACAGGCATTCTCAGTAATTACTGTTCAGTGGACCTTGATGTTTGCATGCACGACAGGGGACAGTTCATTTTCACGGATGCGTTGCAGAATCAGTCCGGTCACCAGCATCGCCTGATTCCTTGCCTGCTGGCTGTGAAAGCCCACGGTAATGGCGACGATCAGGGCGGTCATTTCAATCATTACGGTTTCTGCATCCGACGTTCTTTTTCCAGAGTGGTGACGGCTTCCAGAACGATAGTGTCTTTGATGTGCTGCTTCTGTTGTTTGACCTGCTTATCCAGAGACTTGCGTTTACTGGCCATAGCCTCGGTCAGGTGGTCGATGCGGGTGAAAAGTTGGGCGATGTCCGGTACCTGGGCAAGGGCAGTCTCTTTGCCGTCCTTCAACTTTGTTTCGGTCTTTTTGAAAAACTTCACCGCCGACTCGGCATCAGCAAAATCCTGATCGGTGACCAGTGCCGATTTGACAGAATCAATGCGTTTGAAGACCTGTTCTTCCAGAAGGTGCAGGTTGGAGTCAATCACGGAACCATTCAGCCGCACCATCAGAGTGGTGGTGTCCTGAATGACTTCACCCTCCAGTACCCGGGCAGGTGCTTGCGGCTCAAAACTTTGCAGATCTTCCTGAAACTGTTTCCAGCCGGCGACCAGAGCTTTACGACGATCATCGTGGGATGTGTAGTAGATGTGACGGAGGTTATCAGAGGTGCCATGATTGCGGACCTGTTTGGGACCATGATCGGCCTGTACGGAGCGAAGTGGACACGTAACTGCTCAAAAATCGTAGGTGAATTTTGTTCACGATTGGCTACAGCCCAGTAAAATCACGGGTTAATTTTTCAA
>JAQFVO010000773.1 GCA_027942505.1 Endozoicomonas sp.
GACATTTCTGGTACCGTCATTGCCCAAACAAATTTAGTAAACGGACTGTAGAGACCATGAAAAAGATTTTGACCCTGTTTCTGATGAGCGTAATGAGCTTCAGCGCTGTAGCCAGTGACTGGAAGAAACTCGGTGAACGCCGTGTATCTTTCGCAAGCGAAGAAGATGTTATTCACGTCAGTGCCTTACGCGGCAAGTTTGACTCCATCGCTTTTCACGTAGAAAAAGCCCCGATCTTCATGAAAAATATCCGTGTCGTCTACGGCAATGGTCAGTCACAGAATATTCACATCAACCGTCGTCTGCATCAGGGAAAACGCTCTATCCCTTACCGTCTCCTCAGCGGTGACCGCATCATCAACAAAATTGAAATGGACTACCGCACAGCTGCTGGTGGCCATAAGTGGGCTGAAGTATCCGTTTACGGCAAAAGCGCCTGATCGACACCCCACCCCTGGGCAGCACACTTGCTGCTCAACTTGAGAGTCGTCTTTAAAAAAATTGCCACATTTCAAGACGCTACCTGCAAAGGCCCAACCGTTTGTGCTTTTGCGGGCAGCGGGTAGCGTCCCTGGAAATGTGGCAATCATTTCAGGACAATTCCTCAACCACCTTCCTACACCCTGTTTTTCACTCCAAAAGGCTAGCGTAGCCGGCATTTCTGTCTATCTTTACGGGTTAATCCTACCAGTTAGTGATAAAAGACCATGTTACGAACGGCAGTCGTTGGGACAGGCTACCTCGGTAAGTACCACGCACAAAAGTATGCCAGCCTGCCATCGAGCCATCTGGTCGGCGTGGCTGACCTTGATGAAAACTGCGGTCGTCGTGTGGCCCGCGAGTGTAAAACCCGTTACTTTTCCGACCATCGCCAGCTAATCGGCCTGGTCGATGCGGTGAGTGTTGTGGTTCCCACGGCGATGCATCATGCAGTTTCGCGTGATTTTCTCCGGGCTGGCGTCCATGTTCTGGTAGAGAAGCCCATGGCGACTACCCTGCCCCAGGCGCAGGAGATGATCGAACTGGCACGGGAACAGCGTCTGGTTCTCCAGGTCGGGTTTCTTGAGCGTTACAACGTTGCCCTGGACAGCGTCTCCGATAAAGTGACCCAGCCGAAGTTTATTGAGTCGCACCGCCTCTCCTCGTTCAAACCGCGTTCCACAGACATCAATGTCATTATGGATCTGATGATTCATGACCTGGATATCATCCTCAATATTGTCGACTCCCCCCTGATTGATATTGCCGCCAACGGTACTACCGTACTCTCAGAGAGTATCGATATTGCCCAGGCCCGATTGTCCTTTGCCAGTGGTTGCGTGGCCAACCTGACAGCCAGTCGAATCAGCCAGAAGAGCAAACGCAAGATGCACATTTTTCAAAGTGCCTCGTGCATTTGCGTGGATTTTCAGGCATCCAAAGTCAGCCATTTCTATAAGGGGGCAGCTGAAGTGCCAGCCATTCACTGTGAAGAGCACTGTTTCGCTGACGGCGATGCGCTTAAGTTGGAAATAGAAGATTTCCTGCGCTGCGTTGCATTCTCTGACCCGCCGAAAGTCAGTGGTGAGGACGGAAAAAAAGCACTCAGTGCCGCTAACCATATTGCTGACGTTATTGAAAACAGCGGTGCATGCCACACCCGCCAGATCGGCAATTCCTCCCATATCCGGTTGGCCCTGTAGCGTGGCCGGCAAACCACTGCCTGATCCGGTCACGGCACCAGGGCAGCCAGTACCCAGATCAAACCCGGCTCCTGAAAAAAACGACGCTAATCAAATACCCATGGTTGATGTGCTGACCTGGCACCAGTCGATACAGGACAGGCTGGAACAAAAAGCCATTGACGTACTTCGCAGCGGCCGTTTCATCATGGGCGGTGAGGTTGCCGGTTTTGAACAGGAAGTGGCCCACTACCTGGGCTGCAAATACGCCATCAGTTGCGCCAATGGTACCGATGCCCTGGTACTGTCGCTGCATGGGGCTGGCATCGGCCCGGGGGATGAGGTTCTGACCACGGGATTTACCTTCTTCGCCACAGTTGAGGCCATCATGCAAGTGGGTGCTGTGCCAGTGCTCGTGGATATTGATGCCAGAACGTTCAATATCGACCCGACCGAGCTGGAGCGCTGCATCACCTCCCGCTCAAAGGCTGTGCTGGCGGTTCACCTGTTTGGTCTGCCGGCAGCCATCCGGGAGATCCAATCCACCTGTGACCGCCATGGCCTGGTTCTGCTGGAAGACTGCGCCCAGTCATTCGGGGCCACATACCAGTCACGTAAAACGGGTAACCACGGTCTGCTTGGAGCCTTCAGTTTTTTCCCCAGCAAAAACCTCGGTGGGTTTGGCGATGGCGGCCTGGTCATCACGCATGACCCCGAGGCGGCAAAGACCGTGAAGATGCTACGCAATCACGGTAGCGCCAGCCAATACCACCATCAGTGCAAAGGCTACAATAGTCGTCTGGATGAGATTCAGGCCGGACTGCTGAGAATCAAGCTTGAGCATATTGAGGCATTTAATGCCGAGCGCAGACAGATCGCCCAGTGGTATCGCGAGCTGCTGCAAGACAGCGATGTTATCTGCCCTGAGGATTGTCAGGAGCACGTCTACCACCAGTTTACGGTCGTATTGACCAGCAACAGGGATGCGGTGAAAGAGCGACTGACCGCCAGAGGTATTGCCTGCGCGGTCTATTACCCTGTGCCGCTGAACAAACAAAGTGCCCTGGCAAAACTGCCTGGTGGTTGTGAATTACCAGTCTGTGAGCAATTGTCACGCCACTGTCTGTCGTTACCAATTTATCCTGGCATGACCAGAGAGCAAGTAGAAACTGTCGTTTATATGCTCAATGAGGAGATTTAGGAGCCGCTGCCCGCCTCCCGCAAAAGCTTGTCAGTCTTTTTCGGGTAGCGGGCGGCGCCCTGAAAGGTGAAAGACAACCCCTCAGGTAAATTACGCTGTAGCCAGCTTCTTCAAAGCCTCAAACTTATCCAACTGCTCGGGCAGGAAGTTTTGCTCTTTATCCCGACGCAGATAGACTTTAAACAGCGTCCGGCCTGACAGGCTCAAAAACACCACGGAGCGGGTCGGTACGCCGTGAAATGGTTTGCTGACCAGGGCAATAGCCGCTACGTTATCCAACTTCAGGTGACCTTTAAGCGGCGTGCGCCGATCACTGAGATTGTAATAGCCAAACTTCTCCCCACCTTTCGGAAAGTGGCCGACCATTTCAAAAATAGAGCCATCAACGTCTATAACCAGAGTCAGCTCACCCCAGGTTTTGATGTCCCGCAAAACCTCAAGATAGTGACTGGCATCAATCATGGTCACCATGTCAGATGGCATGGCCCGAATAACGTCCAGCTCAGAAGCATTAAGCTGACTGGCGATCTCAGCCGGTAACATGGCCGGCGTTGCTACCAGTATATCGTGAACCTGTTGACTCAGGGTCATGCCGCTTTCTCCGCGTTGTCTACAGCAAATGGGTGTTGTTCAAGAAAATTAATCAGCGCCTGGTGCATGGTGACGTTCCAGAACTGACCCGGCAGCGTCAAATCCAGAATGCCGTGGTGTATGGTGGCCAGGCCGTTGTCCTGCCAGGCTTCAAACAACCCCATACAGTGTTCACTCATGCCATCACCGCCGCTGCGGTTAAGGGCAGACAGCTCCAGCCAGCCACGGTCAAAACCAGAGCCGACAGTAGCCAGCAGTGCCCGGTTACCACCAGAGTGACTCATCCCCATAATGGGCTTCATACCACGGTCAATCATCTGGTAATAAGCAGGCAAAGCACGATGATTCATAATGCTGTAGCCGCCCATATTACCGCCGGCACCGGAACCAAACGGCAGAATTTCCGCGCCCGATTTCACCCCGTGGTTATAAATATTGCGCTCACGAGTGTCCCGCCCCCAGTGGCTGACACTCAAACGCCCGACCTTGTGCGCGCTTAACGTCTCCACCCCGATACGGAACATCTCTGCCCGCTCAGGTGAACTGGCCGGTTCAGGCATGGAGCCTTTTTCAATGGCACCTTTCATACGACTGCTGGCCAGCAGAATCAGCTGATACAGATCAACACCATGGGCTTTGGACTGCAAGAACGTCGACAAATCCTCCTGCCAGTCATCCAGCGTCTGTCCAGGCAGGCCGAACATTAAATCAACGACTACTGCCGCATTATTCAGCTCACTGAGATAGTCGATTCGCTCCAGCAGAAACTCGCCCGGATCAATACGACTCATACGACGGCGGATAGCTGAATTAAAACTCTGGGCGCCCAAAGAGAACCGATTGAATCCAGACTCCAGACAGGCAGCAACCTTGTCATTGTCAAAACCGTGAAACCGTCCTTCAAAGGTCATTTCCACATCGTTAGCCAGAGGCAGTGACTCACGAACCGCATTACTCAGGCGGATAATCTGCTCCGGGGTCAAATCGGTGGGCGTACCACCACCAAAATAGACGCCGTGGAACAGGTTTTGCCCAACCCAGGGATCTTGAGCTGCCATACGGATCTCCCTTTCCAGATAATCCACATAGCGGGCAATATCATCTGCCTTGGTGGTGTTCTGAAAAAAACCACAGTAGGAGCAGTGAGTTCGACAAAAAGGGATATGAATGTAGACCAGTCGCTTATCCCGGCCAGCAGCAGGGGTCGCCATTAACTGGCGATAAACCTCCTGAGCCTGTTCCGCAGGCACGCCGGCAGAACGACTGCTGGTGTGAGCGGACTTTTTGCCGGCAAATGCAAACTTCAGAGGATCAGGGGATGAGATCCCCGTCAACTCCGGGCCGAGAGTGTGTCTGACAACCATGGTTGAAGTATTCTGACGTAAAAATAAGAATGATTATTATTTTGATTAATAGCCGTCAGCGCAATTGATACAAATCAACACAATCCCAAGACAAAATTGCGGTTATCCGCACCACAAACGGGGTTAATGCGAATAATCATTGCGCTGAACCTTTCGGCAAGTTTTTTGTC
>JAQFVO010000796.1 GCA_027942505.1 Endozoicomonas sp.
GGACACAAGGGAAAAGAAAAACTCTTCTTCGTGCTCTTCGTGTCCTTCGTGGTTCCCTTCTTTTCAGAGCCTTTTGCGACACCCTCACAGACTCCGCTGTCATCCTGTACATGGACTGTACAGGATCCACCTCACAGGGAGGTGAATGCCCGGATAGATGACTACCCCTGCCAAATGGGTTCCGTACAATCCCCGTATGGAATGACAGCACAGTAACTTGACCGTTTGCGACAACCTCATAAGGAGAGTGCATTTACTGCGCTATTTGCGCTTAAGCAATATCAGTACCGAACCCGTGCCGCCTGCCGATGGCGGGGCGGAGTAAAAAGCCAGAACGTCCGGGATCTGTCTTAACCAGTGGTTGGTGTGACTTTTCAACGTCGACTGTCGTTCTTTTGTGCGGTGTGACTTGCCGTGAATAATGCGCACGCAGCACAGTCTGCGCTGGCGACAGATCTTGATAAAGTCAGCAATCAGCTCCCTAGCTTCATCAATTTTATAGCCGTGCAGATCGAGCTGATACTCCACCGGGAGACTGCCCTGACGCAACTGCCTGAGTCGACTGTCCTGAATGCCGGGTCGGGCGAACTTGATGTACTCTTCCGGTTCAATGGGTTCAATCCATGCCTCTGACAGGGCGGCACCGGCACAAGGGCGGCCCTGTTCAGCTGCCTTGCGCCGTGCCCTCAGGGTGCTTTGCGGAACGCCGGAGTTGGTTTTCTGGCCGCTGTCAGCGTGTAGCTTGCTGCGCAGTGGGCGCACGTCGCTCATTGTCTCGCGAAAGCTCTGGTCATCGTCGGAGTCGGGCATGGCAGTCTTGGTCTGGCAGGGAAAATATATTACCGGCAGCAGGGGTTGAGGCACTGTTCTTAACCGTTTTATGCCGCCCCACGCCAGCGCGACCAGATGGTGATCACGCTGGGACTGTCGCTGCGAATTATGTCAGGTCAGAAGGTCTCTTCACTGCGTCGGGTCAGCACTTCGTGGCCGTCGGCGGTGACGGCGATGGTATGTTCCCACTGTGCAGATGGTCGCCGGTCGCGGGTAACGGCAGTCCAGCCGTCACCGAGCAGTTTGGTGCCTTTTTTGCCGGCATTGATCATAGGCTCAATGGTAAAGGTCATGCCAGGCTGCAAAACGCAGTCGTTTCTCTCGTTGTAGCCTTCATAGTGGATGACTTGCGGGTCTTCATGGAATACCCGGCCAATGCCGTGGCCGCAGTACTCTTCCACCACCGAGTAGTTGTTGGCGTGGGCGTGTCTGGCGATCACCCGGCCAATGTCACTCAGACGGTTGCCTGGTTTTACCTGCTCAATACCCAGGTAGAGGCACTCCTGGGTGACCTGGACCAGCCGCTGGTTAAATGGCTGAACTTCGCCGACCAGGAACATCTTGCTTGTATCGCCGTGGAGCCGTCTTTGATCACCGTGATGTCAATGTTAACGATATCACCGCTTTTGAGCAGTTTGTCGTCGCTGGGGATGCCGTGACAGACCACCTGGTTGATGGAGATGCAGGTGGACCTGGGAAAGCCGGGGCGGCCGGGAGCGGCGCCGTAATTGAGTGGTGCCGGGATCGCCTGTTGAACATTGACGATGTAGTCATGACACCGTTGATCGAGCTCACCGGTGGAGACGCCGGGCTTCACAAACGGCTCAATCATTTCCAGAACGTCGGCGGCAAGACGGCCCGCGATGCGCATCTTTGCCATGTCTTCGGAGGATTTAATGGTTACTTTCATTGTTTGTTTAAGCCGGTTGTGAAGGGGCAGAAATTACTTATACGTATCTTATCAGAATCATTGGATGAAGCATTAACATTGCGTGTGATTGCTTTTTATTCGCTGCCCGCTGCCCGAAAAAGCTGAACAGTTTGTGCTTTTGCGGGAGGCGGGCAGCGTTCTTTGAACGAAGTAAGAACAGAAATAGTTTTGCTACCGACACGAATATGGTATAAAACGCGACTCGATATTTCGAGATGGGATATGTTGCTGGCGGCTCTTGCGGCGTCACAACGATTTTCAGTTATATAACTGTGCTTCACAGATCTCACATACACCGACACATGGTTCCGGGTGCCAGCTCCAGATTCTCTCTGGATCAGGTCGAACACATGGGGTGTGTGGAGGCTTAACCCTGAATCAGGAGATTATCCATGACTCAAGTCACTATGCGTGACATGCTCAAGGCGGGCGTGCATTTCGGCCACCAGACCCGTTACTGGAACCCAAAGATGAACAAGTTCATCTTTGGCGCGCGTAATCGCATCCACATCATCAACCTTGAGTACACTCTGCCTGCCTTTAATGATGCGCTGAAGTTTATCGGCAAGCTGGCTGAAGGCAAAAACAAAGTGATGTTCGTTGGTACTAAACGTGCTGCTGGCAAGATCATCCGTGAAGAAGCCAGCCGCTGTGGCATGCCTTACGTTGATCACCGCTGGCTCGGTGGTATGCTGACTAACTACAAAACCATCCGTCAGTCCATCAAGCGTCTGCGTGACCTTGAAGGCCAGCGTGATGACGGCACCTTTGAAAAGCTGACCAAAAAAGAAGCCCTGATGCGCAGCCGTGATCTGGAAAAACTGGATCGCAGTCTCGGTGGTATCAAGGACATGGGCAGCCTGCCAGACGCGCTGTTTGTGATCGACGTTGAGCATGAGCGTATCGCCATCCAGGAAGCCAACAAGCTGGGTATTCCTGTTATTGGTATCGTTGATACCAACTCCAGCCCTGAAGGTGTGGATTACATCATTCCAGGTAACGACGACGCAATTCGCGCCATTCAGCTCTACCTGAAAGCCGCTGCTGACACGATTCTGGAAGGTCGTAACCGTACTGGCGCTGAAGATGAATTCATCGAGGTGGAAGAGTCTTCTGCCCAGGCTCCTGAGGCCGAAGAAGCTGAAGGTTCTGATCAAGCCTGAGGCTTTGCCCACCAGGCAGCATCCGGGCAGGTCTGATTGCCAGAGTCGGGCAGGGCGGTTCCCACCGGGAACTCTCCTGCCTGATGCAGATGCTGTCAGCTGATTTGGGAAGAACTAAGGGGGCTTTGCCCCCTTTTTTCCGATGTACGAATAACTATTCTTGTTCGTCTTCAGCGCGCTTGTTTGTGCACCGAGGGTCGAAAAGACTGTCAATTTGAGAGGAATCAACCATGGCAGCTATTAGTGCAGCACTGGTAAAAGAACTGCGTGAGCGTACCGGCCTGGGCATGATGGAGTGCAAAAAAGCACTGGTTGAAGCGCAGGGTGATATCGAAGTCGCCATTGAAGAGTTGCGTAAGTCTGGTCAGGCCAAAGCCGCCAAAAAAGCCGGCCGTACTGCGGCAGAAGGTGTGGTCGCGGTGAAAGTCGCTGACGATGCCAGCTTCGGCGTGCTGGTGGAAGTTAACAGCGAAACGGACTTTGTTGCCCGTGACGACAACTTCCTGGGCTATGTGGACAAAGTGGTTGACGCTGCGTTCACCCGTAAAGAAGCCGACGTTGCCGCTTTGATGGCCGGTGAGCTGGAAGAAGACCGTCTGGCGCTGGTACAGAAAATCGGTGAGAACATCAGTGTGCGTCGTATCGCCATCGTTGCAGGCGGCGTTGTCGGCTCTTATGTGCACAGCAACAACCGTATCGCGGTGCTGACCAAACTTGAAGGTGGTGACGCCGAACTGGCCCGTGAAATCGCCATGCACGTTGCCGCAGTCAGCCCACAAGTGGTTAACAAGGAAGATATGCCCGCTGAGCTGGTCGAGAAAGAGAAAGAGATCTTTGCGGCCCAGGCTGAGCAGTCTGGCAAACCTGCCAATATCATCGAGAAGATGATTGAAGGCCGTATCAGTAAGTTCCTGGCTGAGAGCAGCCTGGTAGAACAACCTTTTGTTAAAGACCCGGATACCACCGTCGGTGCCCTGGCCAAAAAAGCCGGTGCAACGGTGATCAGCTTTGTTCGCTACGAAGTTGGTGAAGGTATCGAGAAAGAAGAAGTGGACTTCGCTGCCGAAGTTCGCGCCCAGGCCGGACTGTAATCAACAGCGCCAGCCCAGGCTGGCCTGAGTGCATCCTGCCAGCGTCGACGGCCGTCCCGGGTTCTACCACTCGTGCCGGTCGTCGCGGTGCATCAACTCGCTAACCGGATTGTCCGGCCAGATAAAAGATCAAATGCAGCCAGGTGGCTCAGTCCCGGGTGGAGTGCATTTGTGGGTTGAGTGTAATGTAGCCAACCAGACTCGGAAACTGAACATGCCAGCAAGTGATAGTCAGCCAAAATATAAACGAATATTACTCAAACTCAGCGGTGAGGCCCTGCAAGGGGAGGGTGAGTTTGGTATTGATCCCAGGGTACTGGATCGTATGGCCCTGGAGATTGGCCAGTTGGTTGGTATCGGTGTACAGGTTGGTATTGTTATTGGCGGTGGCAACCTGTTTCGCGGCGCAGCCCTCAGCGCTGCCGGTCTTGACCGGGTGACCGGTGACCATATGGGGATGCTGGCTACGGTGATGAATGCCCTGGCCATGCGTGATGCCCTTGAACGCTCCAATATCAATACACGAGTTATGTCGGCTATTCCCATCAGCGGTGTCGTTGAGCACTACGACCATCGTCGCGCCATGAGATACCTCAATTCCGGCGATGTGGTCATTTTCTCCGCCGGTACCGGCAATCCATTTTTCACCACCGACTCTGCCGCCTGTCTGCGTGGCATTGAAGTGGGAGTGGATATGGTCCTCAAGGCTACCAAGGTCGATGGTGTATACGACAAAGATCCGGTCAAACACGCTGATGCAGTCAAATTTGATCAGCTGACCTATGATGATGTTCTGGAGCGCAAGCTTGGCGTCATGGATTTAACCGCGATCTGTCTGGTAAGAGATCAGCAGATGCCAGTGCGGGTGTTTAACATGAACAAGCCTGGCGCACTGTTAAACCTGGTGGTTGGTGGTAAAGAAGGAACACTGGTAAACGGGGGTTAATGATGATCAATGAGATTAAAGACGACGCCAAAGAGCGTATGGGCAAGTCAATCGAGTCACTGACCGTTGCCTTTAACAAGATTCGCACCGGTCGTGCTCATCCGAGCCTGCTCGATAGCGTCCGGGTTTCTTACTACGGCTCTGAGACGCCCCTGAGCCAGATGGCCAACATCACCGTGGAAGATGCCCGTACCCTGGCTGTGCGGGTGTGGGAGCGGCAGGTTGTCCCGGACGTGGAAAAAGCGATTCTCAAGTCTGACCTGGGTCTTAACCCGTCCACCGCCGGTGAAGTGATTCGCATTCCCCTGCCGCCACTGACTGAAGAGACCCGCAAAGGCTATATCCGTCAGGCGCGTCAGGATGCGGAAAATGCCCGTATCGCCATTCGCAATATTCGCCGTGATGCATTGGCGGATATCAAAGAGCTGGAGAAGGAAAAAGAGATCAGTGAAGACGACGAGCGTCGTGCTCAGGACGATGTGCAAAAACTTACCGATCGCTTCATTGCCGAAGTTGATAGCAATCTGTCTGCCAAAGAAGATGATTTGATGGCAATCTGACCAGCGGATTTGTGCCGGCATCATCTGCTTGCACAGCCCTTTCTGGTTGGTTTTTTTGCTCAGGCAGCACCGGTCAGATAGGGTCCCTCAATCACAAAATACGTCTTATGTCATATGAACGACTGCAAGAGCTTGCATTTTATTGCAAGCTCTTGCAAGGTTCTCCTGTTACACTTTTTTTACCTGCCAATATCAAATTATCTCCATATGGCCAATACATCGTTACAGGGAAAAAACGGCATTCAGGGATTTGTACCCGGGAGGCTGCCACGGCACGTGGCTATTATTCTCGATGGTAATAACCGATGGGCCAAACTCAACCGTCTGCCGGGCCTTGCTGGTCATCGGGAAGGGGTTGCCAGGGTCCGTGAAACTGTTGAGGCTTGCTCTGAGCTTGGCATTGAAGTATTGACTCTGTTTGCCTTAAGCAGCGAAAACTGGAATCGACCAAAAGTGGAAGTGCATGGGTTGATGCACCTGTTTTTGCATGTGCTGAAAAGAGAAGCCCGACGTCTGAAAAAAAATCGTATCCGCCTGAAAGTCATTGGCGATATCTCCCGGTTCAGTTCTGAAATCCAGAAGCGTATCCATCAGGCCGAAGAACTGACTGCCGAGGATTACACGGTTACGCTGGTGATTGCAGCCAACTATGGGGGAATGTGGGATATTGTCAACGCCACCCGACAGCTGGCGGAAAAACTGGCCTGCGGCCAGATCGACCCGGAACAGATTACTGAATCTGCCATGGAACAGCACTTGAGCACGGCCGGATTGCCGCCCCCGGACTTGTTAATCCGAACCAGTGGTGAACAGCGCATCAGCAACTTTCTGCTCTGGCAATGTGCGTACAGCGAGTTCTATTTTACCGACACGCTGTGGCCTGATTTTGGCCGCAACGAACTTCAGCAAGCTCTGCTAAGTTATGCCCGTCGCCAACGACGATTTGGCAAAACCAGCGAGCAGGTGGAGGCTGAAATACTGTGCTGAAAAAAAGAATCATAACATCTCTTGTGTTGGCCCCCGTGGTATTGGCGGGTGTGTTTTATTTACCACCGGGCGGCTTTGCCCTGTTTGTTACCCTTATTATCTCGCTCAGCGCCTGGGAGTGGGCCGATCTCTGTGGTTGTAATGGCAGGTTGGCGCAGGGCGTTTACACCCTGTTTGTTGCCATCTGTTGTGGCCTGAGTATCTACGCTCCCCCCTTGTGGCTATTGTGGCTGTCGGCCCTTTGGTGGTTTATTGCCCTGGTCCTGGTGAAACAGTACCCTGCCAGCGAGAAAATGCTGTCTTATCGGTCAGTGCGACTGGTCGCCGGCCTGTTTACCTTGGTGCCACCCTGGTTTGGTATGTATCAGCTCAGGCAGATCAACGACGGCACTCTGCTGATTTTTACGCTGCTGGTGATTGTCTGGGCCGCAGATTGTGGTGCCTATTTCGTCGGAAAACGTTTTGGTAGAGTCAAGTTGATTGAGCGCGTCAGTCCGAAAAAGACCCTTGAAGGGATGGTCGGTGGTGTGTTGCTGGCGGTGCTGCTGGTCAGTCTGGTTACGCTGTTGTCCAGTGTCAGTTTTGCCCAGGGGATCTCGCTACTGGCGGTAACGGTCATCACCGTTCCTGTATCCGTGCTTGGTGATCTTTGGGAAAGTGTACTGAAACGAGGCAGAGGATTAAAAGACAGTGGTAGTCTGCTGCCGGGCCATGGCGGGATACTTGACCGGATCGACAGTTTAACTGCGGCAATTCCCGTTTTTACACTTTACGTCATGTTGGTAAGAGGGGTATAAAGCATGGCAGCATCTTGCTCCCGGCAACAGGTCTGTATCCTGGGTTCAACCGGCTCCATTGGCAAAAGTACATTGGATGTGATTGCTCGAAATCCCGAGCAGTTTGCTGTTCACTCACTGGTGGCCGGCGTCAACTGGCAGGTGATGCTTGAGCAGGTGCGTCAGTTTCGCCCCCGCTATGTCGTCATGAATGATGAACAGGCAGCAAAGGCGTTACGGGCGTCCCTTGGTGCGTTCGACACCGAGGTCTATGTTGGTGTTGATGCCATGGTACAGCTGGCCTCTGACCCTGAGGTCGATGTGGTGATGGCGGCTATTGTCGGCGCTGCCGGGTTGGCGCCAACCATGGCGGCGGTACACGCCGGCAAGAAAATTCTGCTGGCCAACAAGGAGACGCTGGTCATCACCGGGTCGCTGTTTATGGAGGCGGTAAAGACCTCTGGTTCGGTGCTGTTGCCTATTGACAGTGAGCATAACGCTATCTTTCAATGCCTGCCATCTGGCTACGGTGCGGGTCTGGAGCAGGTGGGGGTCAGACGAATTTTGCTGACTGCCTCAGGCGGTCCGTTTCGTCAGTCGCCAGTGGCTAGTTTTCCTTCGGTAACGCCTGAGCAGGCCTGTGCCCACCCCAACTGGAGCATGGGACGAAAAATTTCGGTTGATTCGGCCACCATGATGAACAAGGGGCTGGAGTTTATCGAAGCGTGCTGGCTATTCAACGCACGCCCTGAGCAGATCGATGTGGTGATTCATCCCCAGAGTATCATCCACTCCATGGTGGACTACGAAGATGGTTCGGTACTGGCTCAGTTGGGGAACCCGGACATGAGAACGCCAATAGCCCACGCCCTGGCCTGGCCCAGGCGGATTCCTTCAGGCGTGGCGCCGTTGTCCCTGGCCGATATCGGTAAACTGGAGTTTCAGGCACCAGACATGGCTCGTTATCGCTGCCTGAAGCTGGCGCAGGATGCTGCCCGTAGTGGTGGTACAGCAGCAGCCATGCTCAACGCGGCCAATGAGATTGCCGTTGATGCATTTTTGCACCGTAAGCTGCGCTTCGACCGCATTCCGGAAGTGATTGATGCCACCTTGCAGACGTTGCCAGTGATGAACGCCAGCGACCTGGAGCAGGTTATGGCGGCGGACCGCCAGGCGCGCTCCACGGCACAACAGCAGGTTGCTCACGCACAAAACGCATCATGACTGTGACACCGTTTGGGTCACACAAACCTGATCACACTTAGGGGGTTCTTTGCAGACTATCCTTGCATTCGTTATAACGCTTGGCATTTTGGTCAGTATTCACGAGTTTGGTCACTTCTGGGTGGCCCGACGCTGCGGCGTCAAAGTGCTGCGTTTTTCCATTGGTTTTGGCCGGATACTCTGGCGTCGTACTGATCGTCACGGCACTGAGTTTGCCATTGCGGCCATTCCCCTTGGTGGCTACGTTAAAATGCTGGATGAGACTGAGGAGCCGGTGCCCCCCGGTGAGCTTGATCAGGCTTTCAACCGCAAGCCTGTGCTGTCGCGTTTCGCCATTGTCGCGGCCGGCCCACTGGCCAATTTTCTGCTGGCAATCCTGGCCCTGGCGCTGATGTATATGGTGGGTGTTCGTGTCCTGGTGCCTCAGGTGGGCGAAGTGCTCGTAGACTCCCCGGCAGCTGTTGCCGGTATCCGTGCTGGTGATGAAATTGTTGCTATCGACGGTTCTGCCACCCCGGGCTGGCAGGCTGTCAACATGGCGCTGCTGGCGCCTATTGGTGAGAGCCGTGCCCTGGCAGTCGCTGTGCGCCGGGGAGCTGATGGCGCCGTACGGGAACGCGATGTGATGCTGAATAACTGGCTTTCTGGTCAGGAACAGCCTGATCCCCTGCGCTCTCTGGGTGTCGTTCCCTACACGTTAACCATTCCCGCAGTCCTGGGGCAACTGACCGATGACGGTGCCGCTGCCAGAGATGGTCTGCGCCCGGGTGACCGGGTTGTGGATGTTGACGGTGAACCGGTCAGCGACTGGATGCACTTTGTCTCCCTGGTCCAAAACAGCAGTGAGCGGCCCATGCAGCTGCTGATCGAGCGCGACGGGGTGCAGCAGGATCTGGTGTTAACCCCCAATAGCCGCACCGTTGACGGGGTCACCACCGGTTTCATCGGCGCTGGTGTACAGCAAGTCAGCTGGCCTGACACCATGATTCGCCATTTGCAGCTGGGTCCCGTGGATGCATTGGTAAAAGGTGTCACAGAGACCTGGTCGCTGACCACCTTAACCTTTGAGTCCTTGTGGAAAATGATGGCTGGGCTGGTTTCGGTGAAAAACTTGAGCGGGCCAATAACCATTGCTAAAGTGGCTGGCGCATCGCTTGAGTCTGGTCTGGAGAGTTTTCTCCACCTGCTGGCCATGTTGAGCGTTAGCCTTGGTGTACTCAACCTGCTACCCATACCCGTGCTTGATGGAGGGCACCTGCTTTTTTACCTGGTGGAGATGGTCAGGGGCAAGCCGTTATCGGAAAAGGCCCAGACCTTCGGTCTGAAAATTGGCATGACTCTGGTGATTGGTGTAATGCTGCTGGCTATGTACAACGATCTGAGTCGGCTCCTCCAGTAGAGGGTATCCAAAAGGCCCTGAAAAGAAGGGAACCACCAAGACACGAAGGCACAAAGTTTTTTTCGAGGCTTGTCTGAGCTACGCTTGGCAAGCAAAAAAGTCTTCCTTTGTGCCTTGGTGTCTTTGTGGTTCAAAGCTTTCATGCTTTTTGCGACAGCCTCAGTAGTGGGTGTAAATCACTCCCCGACAGTCGTGAGTAGTGCATCGGTAACCGACCGATGCACTGACGATTATGAACATCACTTCAGTGTGAAGTAGAGTTTTTCCAGTAACTACAGGTGGAATGTAAAGAATGTTTTTCACGTTAATGCGCCCTGAACCCGGACAAGAATGGACTCTATGAAGCGATCACTGTTGTCTCTGTTGATAGGCTCTTTGGCCATGGCGCCTGGTGTCCAGGCTTTTGTTGTATCCGATATCCGGATTGATGGCTTGCAGAGGGTCTCTGCCGGCTCAGTCTACAATGCCCTTCCCGTTGAAGTGGGCGACGATGTGCAGGCGGCTGACATTGCCGGGGCAACTCGTGCTCTGTACCAGACCGGTTACTTTAACGACATCCGAATGGCGCGTGAAGGCGATGTTCTGGTGGTGTCCGTGATTGAGCGGCCGACCATCAGTGCTATCGATATCGAGGGCAACAAAGCCATCAAAACGGAAGACCTGAAAACCGGTCTTGAGCGTTCCGGCCTGGCGGAAGGGGAAATTTTTCAGCAAGCCACGCTGGAAGCGATTCGCCTTGAACTTGAACGCCAGTATGTAGCCCAAGGGCGTTATGGTGCGTCCATTACCACCAGTGTCGAGCCGCAGCCGCGTAACCGGGTCAAGCTGGGTATCGACATTAAAGAGGGTAAGGAAGCCACCATTGAGCATGTCAATATTGTTGGCAATAAAGCGTTCCCTAAAGAGGAGCTGCTCGCCCTTTTTGAGTTGGAGCCATCCAAGTGGTACAAGTTTTTCAGTTCTTCGGACAAGTACTCCCGGGAAAAACTGGCCGGTGACCTCGAGCGTCTGCGGTCGTGGTATCTGGACCGGGGCTACATCAACGTCGATATTACCTCAACTCAGGTGTCAATCAGTCCTGACAAACAGCATGTCTACGTTACCGTCAATATCGATGAGGGCGACAAATACACGATCAGTGAGGTCAAGCTGGCCGGCGATCTGCCCATTCCTGAGGAGGAGGCTGATGCGCTGCTGCTGGCAGAGCCCGGGCAGGTGTTCTCACGCAAGCTGGTCACGGCCAGTGAAGAGGTAATCACCCGTCGTCTGGGCAATGATGGCTACACCTTTGCCAATATTACCGGGATTCCAACGCCGGACCATGACAACAAAACCATTGAGCTGACTTTCTTTGTCGACCCGGGGCGGCGGGCTTATGTGCGGCGCGTTAATTTTGTCGGTAATACCAAAACCGACGATGAGGTGCTGCGCCGGGAAATGCGTCAGCTCGAAGGCGCTTCGGCCAACACTCAGCAGATTGAACAGTCCAGAGTGCGTCTTGAGCGACTGGGCTTTTTCAAGCAGGTTGATGTCGATACCCAACTTGTGCCCGGTACCACTGACGTGGTTGATGTCACCTACACCGTGGAAGAGCAGCCCTCAGGCAACGTGACGGCCAGTATCGGTTACTCTCAGTCTGACGGTCTGTTGCTCGGCGGTTCAATCAGTCAGAACAACTTTCTTGGTACGGGCAACCAGGTGAGCGTTGGCCTGAACCGCAGTGACGTCAGCCATTTGTACAGCTTCAGCTTCCTGGACCCGTACTTCACCGTTGATGGTGTCTCGCGTGGGTATGATATTTACTACCGGACCTACGACTTTGAAGATTCGGACATTTCCAGTTACGCCGCCGACACTTTTGGCGGTAATGTCCGTTTTGGGTATCCGCTGTCGGAGACCCAGGCCATCAACTTCAGTGTCGGGGTTGATGGCACGGATATTACCACCGGCTCAGCGACACCGGCGGTGATTCTCGACTACCTGGCCAGAGAGGGTGAGCGGTTCACCAACTTCAAGACCTCCCTGGGGTGGTCGCAATCGGAGCTGAACCGCGGATTGTTGCCAACGGCTGGTTATTCGCAGAGTCTCTCGTTATCGCTGGCGCTGCCGGGTTCGACCACCACATTTTACAAACTGACCTACCGCGGTCAGTACTTCCATCCACTGACCGACAACCTGACCGCTCGCTTCTCCACGCGCCTTGGTTACGGTGGTGCTTATGGCGATACCACCGAGCTGCCCTTCTTTGAGAACTTCTATGCCGGCGGTTTTGGGTCGGTGCGTGGCTACCGGGATAACTCGCTTGGTCCGAAAGCGGCACAGAGCAATGATCCTGGTGACTACAACAGTCTCGGTGGCGACGTGTTGGTTGAAGGCAGCCTGGAGGTGTTGTTCCCGTTGCCATTTGTCACCGACCAGCGCTCTTTGCGGACCAGCGTGTTTTTTGATTTCGGTAACGTGTTCAGCACCACATGCAGTAACCTGGTGGAGGATTGCTTCCGCCCCGACTTCAAAGAGCTGCGCTACAGCGCTGGTCTTGGTCTGACCTGGATTACGCCGCTTGGACCTCTAACGTTCAGCCTGGCCAAGGCGCTCAACGCCAAAGGGCGGGATGAGACCCAGACCTTCCAGTTCTCGTTGGGTACACCGTTCTGATTTAAGACCGCTGCCCGCTGCCCGAAAAAAGCGGTTCATTTTTTTTCAGGCAGCGGGTAGAGTTCCTAAGGGCAACTCCCTAATACCTCTTCTGTGCCAGCTCCCTTCAGGAGCTGGTACTGTACATGGAATTCCAGAAGGTCGTAGTCCATCACGGCATCGTAATGGCGGGCCTCTTCAGTCGTCGCATGTTCTCTTAACCGGTTGTTTAATGGCGCTGCCGGCTTGACTCGGACGAAATCGCGACCTGCAAGGCTCCTGGCATAAAATTTAACCTCGTAACATTTATTTCTGGCCAAACTTCTTGTTGCAAACCATTCTGGCGAATTAGCATCCCTGCACTCCAATATATCGCGAATGCCGGCTTCGAATCCTCGAGTGTCGGCAATGGGTTGGTTATGTAGGGTTTTCACATGATCGAGCAGAGCAAAATCATCTTCAGAGATCATCTTTGCTTGCAGTCGATGGATCGTGATCTCCTCTTGAGAAAAAGGAATATGGACTTTCGTCAACATCGATGGGTGAAAGGCTTTGATGTTGATAAGGCAACG
>JAQFVO010000810.1 GCA_027942505.1 Endozoicomonas sp.
AGTTCGAATCTCTCTACCCCGACCATTTTTTCAGCCGACTTCATGTCGGCTTTTTTGTGTGTGCGAAATGATGCCCGGATGTATTGTTTTGTGGCATCTTTGTACTTCAGTTCTTGTCAAAACCCTGATAACAAACACCAGAAACCTGACACGGCAGCAGCGCATGCTGACATTCACTCCTATACCAATCGCGCACCGTGCCATAATTGCCCCTGGTCACCAGTACGTATAATTTATTGTTGTTTGGGTCTCCCTGAAAGGAAGGAGGAACATTTTCCGTCAGTCCGCTGTAGAGAAAGGCTGGATTGCAAATCTGGTCACATGGTCTAGAGTGACTTCTTCACTGTTATCTTCGGCTAATGCTAAGTGTTAGCTAATGCCGTAAGACATCGTATCGTTGCAATTTGCGGGGCAAATCCTGTCATTGATTCCGGATTCGTCGGATGTTCGGACTGAAAATGAGATTGCCCTTGTGGCACCAATAAATTGGTCAATTGAGTAATCATTCCTGAAAAGTAATCATACAGAACAGGGTCGATTATGCTGCTAAGGTCAGCCGCACAGAAGGAACCCCCCGCTGTTGCTCGTACGCAAGCTGAGAGTAATGCGCAACAGTCAGGTAATTTTCAAGGCCGGCAGATGACGGTTTCAGCCGGGGTCAGCTACAGCTCTGCGCCGTCTGGAATGGCTCCAGCAGTAAATCAGAATAAACGACAATATGATAGTACTGGCCCGTTGAGTGAGGCGGTAGCTGACCTGTGTCAACATCGGTTCCAGTTTACGCTTGATGTGGATTCCTGCTTCTGTCTGAGCAAGGACTATAGCCGTTTGATTACCCAGAATGCCGTTGCAACCGAAATAGACATCTGGCTGGCTGACAGTAGCGGTACATTTGTTAAGAAAGGAACAGTAGCTACTGATGTACCCATGGCAGGTATTAATCAAAACATGGCTGATGTTTTATTTATACCTTGTCCTGATGCAAAACATGGCCATATTTTGGCCGCGTATGAGAAGGACGGCAGTGGGGAATTTAAAAAAACGCAGGAGCTGACCAGTTGTTACATGCCCACTCACCAAGGTACCGATTGCACTACAGAGCGACCCCTTCCGGATTGTGTTTCCTGCATAGTACTTTCTGGCGATGGCACGTCGGTAGCTTGTCTTACCGGTCAGCAAGGGGGAGCAATCTTTGGTCGTGGCCCTGACGGCCAGTGGGTGAACAAAGGCAACTGCATGAGATACAAAAAGCTGATCTTCAGCGAAGACAGTAATCATATTGCCGTGACGATGGACGGCAAACTCGCTCTTATGAGTAAAGGGGCTGACGGGGAGTGGACAAAAACCGGGAGTATTAACGTGGATACAGGCATGTGGAAGATGGCCTTCAGCCCCGACAATCATCACTTTATAGCGTGGCTTAAACTCGCTGGCGACCATGACAGCAAACGGCGTGATTACTTTGTTGCCCTTTTTGCCCTGAACCGTGACAACCAATGGGTAGAAAAAATGAGAATCACCAAATACCCGCCAGTCCCAACCGGTCGCTACACGCTCACGGCAGGATTCAGTCCGGATGGCAGGCACCTGGTGGTCTGCGGGCAGGACAAGTTTGATATCTGGTCCCTTTCCAGCGATGGCAGATGGACGTCGGGACTAAAAGATTTTCCCTGTCTGAACGGCGATGCCACCGAAGACAGTGCAAGAAGACCGAAGATCAGGTTTGCGACCAATTCTTGCCGGTTTATGATGACGGTGAAGACTAATTCTGTCGTATGGGGTTTACAGGGTAACGGCGTATGGAGGTGTCAACATGCGTTTCCTGTCTGCGGGGATTCAGACCCGCAATTCAGTGCTGATGGCAAGGTGATTATTTGCGAGGCCCCGCATGGTAACAGAGGGCTCTGGCTAGAGGATGCGTCTGGTAAGTGGGGTTGGCAGGGCATGGATTTCAATTTCAGGGATCCCGTGTTCCATCCTGTGCACGGGTTGTTAGCTCTTAATGGTCCAACGAGCAATGCTCTGATGTTTATGGGCCCACGCAGCGATGGACGTAGCGGCTGGGAAGAAAAGGAGCGTTTGCAGCTTGCCGGCTGTGTTGATTACTACGATTTCAGCTCCGATGCCCCCCATCTGTTTATGCTTATCTATGATGGCGATGGTGATCAACGTGTCGTGTCTATTTGGGATATTATTGCTAATAACTCCAAAACTGGACCGAAAGTAAATCGCTATGGCCTGCGCCCGAGGGGGTTTAAATGGTGCTACTCACTGGCCTGAATGGTTGGGATAACTGCCCACACGGGCTTTCACGCCCTGTCCGCTGGCAAAAATAAAAAGTGATGACACTCAGGCGTACTGTCCGGCAGACAGACTATTCGGAGTCATAATGTTACTGAACCCCGCCCAACGAAATGAATCCGCGCTACCTTCCTGCGCTCAGAACGATCGGGCTGCACAAACGGGACTTACCGACTTATTTCACGGCCATAAGATCGCCGTTGCAGCTGGGGGCAGTCTTGATAATCTGCCTCTTGCTGCGCAAAGAACGTCTGACCAGATTAAACGAAAATTGTTCAGTAGGTATGATGTCACTGCTGAGCAAAAACCAGCATCCATCGCGCTTAAGAAACGGTTGCAGTTCTTTCTGGAAGGATCCTGCAGCCTGAATAAAGACTTCAGCCGGATTATTGAAGAAGATTGTGAAACCAACCAGATACTGGTCCGCCTGGCAAATACTGATGGTATCTACAACCAGGGATTTCTTGTCAAAGCAGACAACAAGATAAGTTATGACGAACAACACGACCCCGATGTTCTGTTTGTACCCTGTGGCAAGGACCGAGGCTATGTTTTGGCTGTATATGAAAAGGACCTGACTGCCAGAGTTGGGCAAAAAACGCAATGGCTCACCTATGATGACGTTTTTTCGCCTCAGCTACCCCATACAGGACTGGCTGATGCCGGGGCAAATTATATTACCAGGCTGACGCTTTCAGGTGATAGTAAGTCGCTGGTTTGTCTCGACATAGAGCGTGGCGGAGCATTCATTGGTTGCGGACCCGGGGGGTGGGTCAACAAAGGTAATTGCATGAGATACGACCAGCTGCTGTTCAGTGCTGACAGTAACCATGTTGCCATGACCTGCGACGACGAACTTTGCTTTATGAGCAAGGGTGTTGAAGGGGTGTGGACAAAAACCGGGGGTATTGATCACGGATCTGGCCGTTGGGACATGGTATTCAGTCCGGACAATCGCCACCTGATTGCCTGGGTTAAAAATAGTGAGGGGCATTGTTCCAAGTTTCCGGGATATGCCCTAAAGGATTACTTCGTCATCATTTTCGCCCTGGATGCTAGCCATCAATGGACAGAAAAAACGAGAATAACCAGATATGTCCAACAGCCAGCTGATAGCTTCTCGCTCAAGGTGGGCTTCAGTCCGGATGGCAGACATCTTATGGTCTGTGCAATGTACGAATTTGATATCTGGGCCCTGAGCGATAATGGCGATTGGTTGCCGTCCATGGTAAATGTCCCCTATGTTTGTGGCGACACCATAAGAGGCATTGATGGGGAGGTTATCTTATACAGCCGCCTCAATCCTCGGGTTTTTATGCTGCTTGGGAGAGATAACGGCTCAGTTTGGGGATTACAGGGAGATGGCTCATGGAGCTGTCGGCTCACTTTCTTTCCTGACTGGGACATGCTTCCCCAAATCAGTCCTGATGGCAGGACCATTGTCTGCAAGAGATCATTCGACAAAAATGGTCTCTGGCAGGAACAGCCGAACGGGGAATGGAATTGGCAGCGCTTTGACTTTGATGGTCAGAATCCGCGCTTCAACCAGGTTGGCAGTCTGCTGGCGATTAAGGAGTCAACCACCGAGGGAGTGCTGATATTTATGGGGCCTGACAGCCATGGCCGTTGGCGCGAAAAAGTGCGTTTGCAGCGTAGGGGTGTACTGGATTCATTTGATTTCAGTAGTCATGGTCGCTCCATACAGGTGCAATTTATTCATGGTGGTCAAAGAGTAATGATGATTCTGGATATCGTTGCCAGCAACAAGAGAGTTAAGCGCCAAAAAGAGGCACCATGATCTACCTTCTGGCTCACTTTGAATGACGAGGCGTAATATGAAGGATGTCAACGCTGACATCCTCCAGAGAAGTCGAAGGTGGGCTAGACCTTTAAGCCTTTGTGCCTGGCACTGTCATATGGCCGACAGGCTCTGGTACTCGGTCAACACAAAGTGGTCGGTCATGCCGCTGATGTAATCAAGAATTAGTCGGGTACGGTAATACCACTCCAGATCATTCTCTTCAGCCAGGGTGAGATTTTTTTGGCTCAGTTGGCTCACTGCTCGCAGATAGGCAGCTTTGTACTTTCGTGATAACCGGTGGTTGAGCCGGTGCTCGACAAAGTGCTCACCACCTTCATGGTGCTCAAGGTTGGCGAACGCTGCCCTTGGTAACTCCAGGATCGGGCGGAAAATATCCAGTAATCCGACCAGCGCAGCGTAACCACGCAGCTCGGGCGTCTCCTTCTCCTGACTGTTAAACACATGACGTATAGCTACAGTCTTGAGGGTTTTCAGGGCCAAATGCTGATGTGAACCGCCATCAATAAGTGGTTGGTCCAGGGTGCCGTGATAAACATCGGCGTGATTTTGTACATAGCGTCTGGCTGCATAGTTGACCAGATCTTCGAACAGATGGGAGCGTAAATGGCGAATAAACGTCTGTGGATTATCCTTTGCCAGATTTTCTGCGCGTTGAATAATATCAGGCAGGTAGTTGCTGTCGTCGCCACACTCTTGCCACACTTCCCGCAACCAGAAGATCAGGCCTCTGAAGGTCAGGATGCCTTTGTCAATGGCATCTTCCAGATCGGCAATACAGTAGGAAATATCGTCTGCGGCTTCCATGATGTAGACCAGAGGGAAACGACAATTATCTTTTATATCAAGATGTTTCCAGATGTCCTGAACCAGAGACTGTTCGGAATAATAAAAGCCTGGTTTCTTTTGCCGGTACTCGTAGCCGGGCTGAACGTTTTGATAGGGGGAGCGGGTGTATTTGATGGTGGCAGCCAGTTGTGACCAGGTCAGGTTGAGGGTTTGCAGGCTGTGAATAATGCGCAACCCCTGAGCATTGCCTTCAAAGACGGATAAGTCCGGCAGTAGCACCTCGTAGAACAGCTGTGAATGTCCGCCGTCGTTGGTTGTCTTTCTGGCCAATGCTTTGTCATGGCAGGCACGGCCGTGGTTCTGAATCCAGCGACTGAAAGCGGCCTCACCAAAGTGACCGAAAGGTGGGTTACCAACGTCGTGTAAAAGGCAGGACATCTCGACCAGGTTGGTAAATGCAGTATCAATACCCGCCAGCCCCATCTGCGCATGGTCGCCGGTGTGTTTAAGTTGATCAAGAATGGTTTTGGCTAAATAACGACCGGTCTGCTGAACCTCCAGTGAGTGAGTCAGACGGCTGCGTACCGAGGCGTTAGTCTCCAGCGGATAGACTTGCGTTTTTTGCTGCAGCCGGCGCAAGGCAGCGGATTGAATGACTCGTCCCCGGTTGCTTTCAGTCTCAGTGACCAAGTCTCTGGACTGGCCCGTTGGTTCAGGGCGGGCGCAGGTTAACTTTTTCAGGTAGTCCAGGGATTCCATGGGCAGTAACCGGTGACAGACAGTTCACTGAGGTTACCACATCTTCAGGTGTACGTTGAATGATGGAAGGTGCCTGCTGAGCGGCTATTTCCTGAGCAGTGGCTTCAAGGGTAAACTCATGGACAGTTCCTCATTGAGGAAATAAGCAAACCAAAATGGCAAGAGAAGAGATTTATTATGGTGAAGCGTATTGGTATTCCCCTGGTGGCAGTACTTTTGTTATCAGGCTGTACTGAGCAGGAGGAACAAGTCACTAAGGCGATAGACGATGTGAAGGTGGCGTTGGTTAATGCCATTGATCAGATTCAGCAGGCCATTTCCGGAGAAGCTGATGAGTTGGTTGAGCAGGCCAAAGAGGCCATGGGTGAAGTACAGGCTACTGTCGACACCGATAAGTTGATCGAGATGGCCAGTGACCAGGCGGTGAAAGCTATTGAAGAGGCTCAGGGTACAGCCCTTGAGGCCATTCAGGAAGGAAAGGAGTCTGCCCGGGAAGCTCTGGAGCAGTAAAAACGTCTGAAGTTTGCTCAGCTCAACTTGTAGCTATTGACATCCTCCGCCAATGATTCAGAGAAATCAGTGGAGGATTCCTATGCTGGCACGGGGGGCCTTCACATGGCCTGAGATCCAATGACAGCCATAACAAAGAACATCAACAATTCCATAGGGTCAATGGTGAGGGCGGCAATGCAAGTGCAAGCGATAAAGCTAATTTTTAAGCCGAAGTATAGCGCGGATCTTTTTTCGCGCAGTGTAGCTACTAGTAGTCGATCTGCCAGACTCTGAGGTATATTTTCATCTGACCATAACGATGCAGGCGAAAAAATCGACCTGCATGTAGGACATTTTGTGCTCTGCGAAGCCCAAGTCTGAATGCATTTTCGACCAAACGCATGCTGACAGCCAAGCCGGACAGCGTCGTGCCCGGTTGATTCTTTATAAGTTTCCAGACAAATAGAACAGAACTGTTCTGTGGTATAAGAAGTGTTCACAGGCAAGCTCCTTCTTTAGGACTTTATGATCTTCAGGACTGAACGTAGACGATTCTTGGCTTTTTGCAATGACCGTGTGACATAATGGTGGACAATACTTTTGGGAGCTGTCTTTAAATAACCTCGATATTTCAGAACGCTATCCGCTAATTTCGGGATTCTTACTTAACGAAATAACTCAAATATGATGTGTGACTACGGTGCCCGGGGAAATCAGTTTTTCATTGATCGGATGATTCCAGACGTACCTCCCTTTCGGCGTTGGTTACCTGGGCAGCGACCCATGGCAGTCGAGGGTTGTCTGCCCTGTACCGGCCTTTACTCATGGGTAATAGTCTGATTGAAAACGCACAGGGGATTCTACACAAGAGTGGTCGTGATCCATTGGTTTGGTATTTTCCGCCGCAAGAAACCCTGAATCATCCATTGTACTGGCACCTGTCTGAATTTCTGCCGACTATTCGCCTCTGAGGAGCGGGATTGCTCCTCTGGTTTTGTATAACAAAAAAACTCAATGAATCCCCCCTTCGCAGGCTACTTTAGAGGCTGGACCGAGATGTTTCCCATCAGGAACGATGGGCCAGGTAATAGTCAGGAGTCAGTTTGTGACCAGAAAATTAACAATGATCGTTGTCTCAGGGTTTCTTTTCCTCACGCTCGCGGCGGGAAACTTGGCGGCGTCCGGATACTACCTGCCCTTTTTAAGTGAAATTCCAGAGGGGAGCGTCGGGGTGTTCAGAAGTGGTGATCAATTATACGACGGCGTTTATACTCCCGGTGTCTATCCTGTCTGGCCCTCGGATGAAGTTCTGCTGGTCAGTGTCTTGCCGGAAAAGACCGTGGTCAGGGAGAGCACATGCCAGACTGCTGAAGGCATTACTGTTGAATTTGGCGCAATTACCGTCGCTTATCGGGTTCTTGAGGGCGGCGTATGGATGCTGGTTGAGCTTTTTGGGGTTGACTTTGTGCCAGCGCTGATTGAAAAGCCCGTGCGTCAGGGGCTGGCCGATTGGTGCGCAAATATGACCGCTGAAGGTGTCTTTCTGGAGAAAAATGGCCTGCTTAAACAGTATCTGATGGATTATCTGACCAACCATCTTAACGTGGTGCAAGGTGCGGAAAAAACCGGACTGTTGATCACTGGTTTGGAGGTGAGTCGTGCCGCGGTGCCTGATGAGGTGATCGATAATCTGTTAAAGCGCACCTATGATCAGGCTGCCACTGAGGATGATCAGCGCCCCGATGATCAGGTTGCCACTGAGGATGATCAGCGCCCCGATAATCAGGTTGCCACTGAGGATGATCAGCATCCTGATGATCATGAGCAGTCCGGTTACGGGACAGTCGTTATTTTAAGTGCACCTTTTGAAAAAGAGTTTGACGAGGAAGAAAACGGTATGGACATTGTCACCGATGACCCCGAATCACCAGAAGAATCAGGGGTTGTGCTGAAAGGTGGCGACGATACACCGTTACTGCTGCATCCACCCGTGACAGATTTATCAAATGAGATGCCGGCTGCGCTGCCATCAGAAGATCAAATTGCAGCTTATACCGAGACTGTGACCGTTGAAATGACCGCCTCCCCCGAGCAATCTCTGGCTCAGGACGATGGCGCAGATACGGTGCCGGCTGATCATTCCGGTGACTCTGTGGCCGCTGAGGATCAGCAGGATGTGCAGCAGGGAGATCAAGTGTCCAAGAGCTTGTGGAAAAACAGCAGTAGTCGTTTATATCTTGGCTGGTAAGGGGAGTCGTGCGCTGAGATAATCTGGCAGTACTCGCCAAATGGTGATATTTGCTGTATAAAAAAACAGTATTTTAACCACTGTCTGCCGGATTGTTTTGCATGCGATTGTTTATCGCCGAAAAGCCCAGCCTGGGGCGGGCCATTGCCGACGTCCTGAAAAAACCACTGAAACGTCACGAGGGCTATATTGAGTCGGCCTCTGGTGATGTGGTCACCTGGTGTATCGGGCACTTGCTTGAACAGGAAGAGCCTGATGCCTACGACCCAGCCTACAAGACCTGGAAGCTGGAGCATCTCCCCATCGTGCCGCAGCAGTGGCGACTGAGGCCGCGCAAGGGGGGAAGCTCGCAACTGCGGATCATTGCCCGGCTGCTGAAACGTGCTGATGTTGTGATCAACGCCGGCGATCCGGACCGGGAAGGGCAGTTGCTGGTGGATGAGGTGCTGGACTATCTCAAACTCTCCGCCGCGCGAAAAAAAGACGTTCGTCGGCTGTTGATCAGTGATTTGAATCCTGCTGCTGTTGCCCGGGCTCTCGAGCGAATGCGCTCCAACCAAGAGTTTGTGCCCCTTGCGGTTTCCGCCCTGGCCCGTTCCCGGGCGGACTGGCTCTATGGCATCAACCTGACCCGGGCCTGCACTTTGCTGGGACGAAAGGTCGGTTTTAATGGCCTGTTGTCCATCGGGCGAGTACAGACGCCAATTCTTGGCTTGGTCGCCCGGCGCGATACCGATATTGACAACTTTCAGCCAAAACCTTATTTCGAAGTGTTCGCCATTCTGGTGACGGCTAAGGACGAACGTTTTCGGGCCAAGTGGATACCCAGCGAAGCGTGCCAGAACTGGATGGATGAGGAGGGGCGTGTTCTGGATCGCCGCCTGGCCCAGAATGTGGTTGACAGGATCACCGGCAAGCAAGGAACGGTTAAGCGAGTTGACGACAAGCAGGGCAAAGAGACCCCACCGTTGCCATACTCTCTGTCTGCTCTGCAAATTGATGCTGCCCGGCAACTGCGTATGGATGCCAGTAAAGTGCTTGAAGGTTGTCAGCGTCTTTATGAGCAGAAACTGATTACCTATCCGCGCTCCGACTGTCGCTATCTGCCGGAAGAGCATTTCGCCCTGGCTCCGGAGGTGCTGGCTACTATTCGACACAATAGTGTGGCTTTAGGCAAAGCGGTTGATCAGGCGTTGCCCGACAGGCGCACCGGCGCGTGGAATGACAAAAAAGTCGGAGCGCACCATGCCATCATTCCAACTTCACTGCGTACAGACTTGGCGCGCCTGCCAGAGACCGATCGCAAACTGTACGAACTGATTGCCAGACAATACCTTGTGCAGTTTTATCCTGACCATACCTTCAGAAAGCGAGTTATTGATGTGGAGTTGGAAAAGGGGCTGTTTCGTGCCAGTAGTCGTCAGACGGTGACACAGGGCTGGAAGGAGCTGATCAACCCCGACAAAAAACAACCGGACGGTGATGAGAGCACCTGGTTGCCAGAGCTGAGCAAGGGCGACGTGGTTGACTGCCCGGAAGCCGAGCTGAAAGAGAAGCAGACGCAACCACCCAAGCCATTCAATGATGCGACGCTGCTGTCGGCCATGACCGGTATTGCCCGATTTGTTCAGGATAAGGACATCCGTAAAATACTTCGGGAGACGGATGGTCTTGGTACAGAAGCAACCAGGGCCAGTATTATTGAGCTGTTGTTCAAACGCCAGTTCCTTGAGCGCAAAGGGCGTAATATTCATGCCTCAGCCACGGGGCGGGCACTGATCAACGCCCTGCCTGAAAAAGTGACAACGCCCGATATGACCGCGCAGTGGGAAGCGTCGTTGAACGATATTGTTGAGCGTAAGGGCAGTTATGGTCGTTTCATGGGCGGAATGGATCAGGAGTTGCGTGCACTTCTGGCGCAAACCATGAGAGAGGG
>JAQFVO010000861.1 GCA_027942505.1 Endozoicomonas sp.
TTTGCCATTGACGCCAATACCGGCATAGTGAGTGTGGCCGGCGATCTCGATTATGAAAGTGCCATCAGCCACCAGCTCGAAGTCAGGGTCACTGATGCCGAGGGTGCATTCAGTGATCAGCTATACGTTGTGGGTGTTAAGGACCATCAGGAAACCCTTGTCCGGACAATGTCTCTGGACGGCTCCGTAAGCAGTTATGCCGGCATGAACACAGTGAACAGCTTCCCCACGACAGACATAACTGTTGAGATGTGGATGAAGCCGGGGAGCAATAACGCTGAGACCCCACTGACCTACGAAACGTCTGCTACGGATGAAGTGCAGATATTTTTGAAACCCTCTCTTAACAATGTCGGAGTTTATATCAACGGCTCTGTACACAACGTCACTCTGCCGGACCTGTTCGATGGCGAAATGCATCACTATGCTTTCACTTGGGAAAGCAGCAGTGGTCAGGTGAAGTCCTATCTGGACGGATCACTGGAAGATACCGGTACCCTCATGCAGGGGCATACCATCGTGTCGGGTGGCGGTCTGGTATTAGGTCAGGAAGCGGACAGCCAGATGGGCGGGTATAACGCGAGCCAGGCCTTTACCGGAGAGATGCGTGATGTCCGAATCTGGGACGTGGTCCGCAGCGACGCCGACATTCACGGTGAGATGAATAACCCGGATGTGTCTTCGGTGAACCTGTTGAGTCATTACAAGCTCGATGGTGATGCTCAGGATAGTGGTTCAGCAGGCAATCACCTTACACCATCTAATGTTGGTTGGATAACACAGGGTACTGCTGCTGATGAGTCTATCCATGACACCAACGGTTCTGGAGATAACATCCTGATCGGTGGTGGCGGTACCGATACCTTCATATGGGAGCCCGATGACCTCGGTTCGGCGGGCAGTCCGGCGGAAGATATCATCAAGGATTTCCAGAGCGGTGTCGGTGGCGATGTGCTTGATCTGAGTGATGTGCTGATCGGTGAGGAGAACAACGCGCTTGATCAGTAT
>JAQFVO010000875.1 GCA_027942505.1 Endozoicomonas sp.
CGTTGGTAATCAGGGCAAAGCAGCGGCCAAGGGCGCCATCAACCGGTTGCAGGTAGGTCAGGTCAACCTTGCTGCTGGTGTTGCACAGGTAGCGATAACTGTAGTCACCCACCTGGATATTTTTGCTCATGACACCAAATTGCACCGAACGGTCATCGGCCAGAATAGAGTAGTTATGCAGGGTATTGCCAATGGTGCCGCCGGCAAACTGGTCTTCAATCAACTGTTGCTGGCTGAGGAAGTGATAGAGGCGGTTGGCCTGGTCGTCTGTCAGCCACTGGGAGGCGCCCTTGCTCAGGCCGAAGTCGCGCAGTACGGAGTCATCTATGCGGGCGGTGATGTCCACCAGGTTTTGATCAATGCCACAAATGTAAGTGCTGGCCTGGCCAAACACCGTACTTTCCATATCAAAGCGATTGTGGGTATTGACCGGGAAGTAATGCTTGAGCTTGCGACGGCCGGGAAATTTCATGATGAGAAACAACAAGTAAAGAGGGGGCGCCAATTATTCCCAATTATTGTTCCAATGGCCAGTTTGAAGGTAAAACAAGTTAAAGATAGTGTTAATACATTGTCTTTTATGTCATCAATACTACTACTGTCATACGAAAACTGGTTGGCAAACAAAACGCTCACGGTCTTGCCTCGGATGATATGATGTTCAAAAGCGTGAAAGCTGATATGTTGAAAATTGACATCTTTTCATTGCATTTTTTTCCAAAGATGAAGCCATGAAAGCTGAAAACATGAAGAAAATTGTCGCCATGGTTGCCGGTGTGTTGACTGTGGTTTCCCTTGCAGGTTGTGCAATGACGACAGAGAGAGGAACTCTTGTGACCGAACAAGTGATAAAAAGCCCTGCTGACAGTCGTGGATACCGATACCTGACACTGGATAATGGCTTGAAGGTGCTGTTGGTGTCTGACCCACAGACGGACAAGTCTGCCGCGGCGGTCGATGTCAATGCCGGCAGTTACCAGGACCCTGACGATCGACTCGGACTGGCCCATTTTCTCGAACATATGTTGTTTATGGGTACGGAAAAATACCCCGACGTGGACAGCTATTCAGAATTTATCCGGGCCAACGGTGGCAGCAGTAATGCTTACACGGCCGATGTGCGCACCAATTACTATTTTGATATTAACAGTGATCAGCTAGAGCCAGCGCTCGATCGACTGGCACAGTTTTTTATTGCGCCAAAGCTGGATCAGACTTACATGAACCGGGAGAAAAATGCCGTGGATTCGGAGTTTCGCCTGCATGCCCGGGAGGATGGCTGGCGGCTGTTTATGGCGCTGAATGCCACGTCCAACCCACAGCATCCGAAAAGTCGCTTCAACATCGGCAGCCTTGACACCCTCAGCGACAGCGATGGCAAGCTGTGGCAATCGCTTAAAGAGTTCCACGACAAGTATTATGTAGCGCCCAATATGGGCCTGGTGGTCTACGGCAAAGAGTCGCTGGACACGCTGGAAAAGTGGGTTGGCAACTCATTTGCCGCCGTGCCGGGCGGGACCAGGCCGGACCTGACCATTGGCAAGGCGCCGTACACGTCCGAACAGCTACAGGCACGGATCAATATTGAGCCATTGAAGGATGCCCGGGTGCTGTCGTTGAATTTTCCAATGCCCAGTATCCAGCCGCACTACGCCAGCAAACCTCTGGGTTACCTGGGGCGGATTATTGGCTTTGAAGGCAAGGGGAGCCTGCACAGCCTGCTCAAGGCTCGTGGCCTGATTGACTCGCTGGCAGCCTACGGCAATGATCTGCCCAATGAGTACAGCGAATTTACTATCCGTATGGATCTGACCCCGAAAGGGCTGAACCATGTCGATGAAATCACCGCCATTGTCTTTGACTACCTCGACCTGATTCGCCGTGAAGGTATTCAGGCCTGGCTGTACGACGAAGGCAAAAAGATTGCCGACCTGGCGTTTCGTTACCAGGAGGATCGCAGCCCACAACAGACGGTTTCTGGCCTGGCGCCGCGAATGCACTATTTGCCAGCCCAGGATCTGCTAAAGGCCAATTACCTCTACGAGTCGTTCGATCCCGAACTGATCGAGTCCTACCTGAACTTGATGACCGTCAGCAATCTGCGTCAGGTGGTGATTGCCGGTAATCAGGCGACTGATCAGATTGAGCCATTTTTTGGCACTGAATACAGCGTACGACCACTGTCGGATACGCTGGTGGAACGGTTAACAACGCCTCAGTCTCAGCCGGATCTGGCCATTCCGGAGCAGAATCCATTTATTGCCGAGCATCTTGACCTTGAGCCTGACAGCAAGGAGGACAAACCGTCGGTGATTCTTGATGAATCAGGACTACGGGTATGGAGCCTGACCGATACCAGCTTCAATATGCCCCGTGGTAATGTGCTGGTAATGATCTCCACACCCGTCGCGTCAGCCACCGAGCAGAACAATGCGCTGATGCAGATCTATCGGGCGCTATTGTCAAGAAGCCTGAACGAGTATGGCTATCCGGCCAAAGAAGCGGGCCTTGGCTACAGCATTTCGGCTGGTCGACGTGGACTGTTGATCAGTTTGTCGGGTTATCAGGACAAGCAGGCACTGCTGCTTGAGGATATTCTCAAAGCCATCGAGGCGTTCAATCCCGGGCAAAGTGCTTTTGATCAGGAGAAGAGTCTGTTTATCCGCAGCCTGGCCAACAAAAAGTTCAGTGCTCCGTACCGTCTGGGCATGGACGCGCTCTACCAGCTGGCCTATCCCTCTTACCCGGAGGATGCCGTGTTGCTGAAGGCGGCTGACAGTGTCACCTATGACCAGCTGCTGCAATTTGCCCAATCTTTCTACCACCAGATTCATGTGGAGATGCTGGTCTACGGCAATCATAGCCGGCAAGAGGCACTGACTCTGGCGAGCCTGGTGGAGGCTATGCTGCTTGATGATGGCAATCGCCATGAGCGCTTTAATGTGCCTTTCCATCTTCTGGGTGACAGTAATCGTGTGGTCAATATGACCATTGAGCACGATGATTCCATGCTGATCAGCTACTACCAGATTCCTGATACTGACAACCGGGCCAGGGCTCAGTACGCCTTGCTCGGCCGTCTGCTGGGCAATCCATTCTTTAACAGCCTGCGCACCGAGCAGCAGTTGGGTTACGTGGTGTTTGCCGGGCCACGGCCGTTTGAACGGCATCCCGGGATCGTCTTTGTGGTCCAGTCGCCAACGCTCGACCCTGTTGGTCTGGAGCAACGCGTCGAGCAGTTTCTGCTCGAGCAGCAAGAGGTGTTGGCCAATTTGACGGAAGAAGAGCTGGAGACGTACCGCCAGGGTCTGATCGGTGATCTGCTGAAAAAGGACGACAATATGGATGACCGAAGTGGTCGTTTCTGGCAAGGCATCGCCAGTGGTGAGCTGGACTTTGATAACCGCCACAAGATCGCTGCAGAGATTCTCAAGCTCACCCCTGCCGATATGCAGGCAGCGTTGGCAAGACTGCAGAAAAATGAGGGTAAGCTGGTGGTTCGCTCCTTTGGTATTCCCCACCGGACAGCTTACCGGAAAGAGAGTGACAGGATTGAATGTCACTCGCTTGATTGTCTCAAGGATCTGCCACTGCTGGACAGGCAGTAGGAGCGATGGGCTGTCCGCAGCCCGCTTTCCGCAAAAGCACGATCGGTTGGGCTTTTGCGGGAAGCGTCCTGAAATGGTAATTATTTCAGGACAGCCTTTCGGGTCCGTTGCTAATCGACTCACAGTTTCATATTCTTTGCCAGTGAATAAGAAGGGGCGAGTGATATGGTTGCCGATGTGTTGCTGGCCGAACTGCCGGCCGGAAATAATAACAAGATTGGTCTGGTTACGCTCAATGCCCCGGCGGCGTTGAACGCGCTGAACCAGTCCATGATTGACCAGCTTTTTCACCAGCTGAACCTCTGGCGTGATCGGCGTGATATCGTCGCGGTGTTCATGGCCAGTAGCAGCAGCAAAGCCTTTTGTGCCGGCGGTGATGTGCGTGCGGTCAGAGAGGCGGCGGTTGCTGGCAATCTGGCTGCAGTTGAGCAGTTTTTTACCAGCGAGTATCAACTGGATTACTTGATTCATCGTTATCCCAAGCCGCTGATCTGCTGGGGTAATGGCATTGTGATGGGCGGTGGTATTGGTCTGATGGCCGGCGCAATGTTTCGAGTGGTCACCGACACCTCAATGCTGGCCATGCCCGAGGTTGCCATTGGCCTCTATCCGGATGTCGCCGGTAGTTGGCTGCTGCACCGTCTGCCCGTCGGCCTGGGGTTATTCATGGGGCTGACCGGTTGTCGTCTGAACGCTGCTGATGCCATCTACACCGGGCTGGCCAATCGCTTCATTGATCACGCCTTTTACGACAATGTAATAGAGTCTTTGCAGCAGGCCGACTGGCAGGGCGCCAATCACCATGAGGTGGTTTATGGCGTGTTGGCAACGTATCAGGAAAAGAGTGCCGGCTGGCTGCCTTACTCAAAAGTGCGCGAACATCGTGACTTGATTGCGGGGTTGATGGATCAGCCATCCCTCGGTGCAATCATGTCAGCCCTTGATGATCTGCCCGACGGTGATGAGTGGTTAATGGCTGCCAGAAAGGGTGCGAGGAGCGGCTCGCCACTATCGGCCGCGATCAGTTACCGGCAGTTGCACCAGGCCCGACACCTATCCCTTAAAGAGGCATTGCACAGTGAGCTGGTGCTGTCAGTGAATACGGTAATGCACGCAGATTTCTGCGAAGGTGTCCGGGCTCTGCTGGTGGACAAAGACCACAAGCCGCAATGGCGCTATAAGAACGTTGACCAGATTGATGAGCAGAGCCTTGAGGAATTATTCCGTTCACCCTGGAAAGAAAACCCGCTGAACAAGATGTAAAAGACCGCTGCCCGAAACTGGATTCGCTGTTGCGGGCAGACGATAGCGTCCCGAATCAACCTATAGTGGTCAGCAATTGCTCGGCCACGCTCTTTTCACAGCCGAAATGGTCCCAGTCGACAGTGATCAGTGGCGTCCCCATTGAACGACAGATTTGCGGCAATATAGCTTCGTGATAATTATGAAGGTCGCAAAGATAGCTCAGGGGGGTGCCATTCTCGGCGCTTCTGGCTCGTTCAAGCAGACGGCGATGGGCAACTTCCGGAGCGGTCTTCAGGTATATTACGGCGCTGATGGTCGGGTAATCACCGAGCCGGCGCTGGATTTCGCAGTAGTGGAGCATATAGCGTTCGTCCGGATTGCTCATACCGAGAAAGTTGGCCTGGGTGAAAATTAAATCAGAATACAGAGAGCGCTCAATCAGGTAGTTACGATCAGTGGGCAACTCGTTGACGATGCGAGCCCGACGATTGGTGATGTACTCCTGAAACTGGATGCGCCTGCCGGCATCGGCCGGATGGTCGGTAAACTCTTTGAGCAGCCGGGTAAACTCCGGGTCATTGACGGGCTCCTGGATGGCCTCCCAGCCAAGTTCTGCAGCAAGTTTGGGCAGAAGCGTTGACTTTCCGGCAGCAATATTGGCTTCTACCGCGACAAAATGGTTGGTTTGCTTCATTAAGAATCCCAGTGAAAGATAAGACCACTCACGACGCTCCCGTTGCGCTGTGAGAAGGTCAGGCACTTTATGAGCTTCAGTCTCCGGGATCAATAAGTATTGGGCGGTAAATTGGTATGTATCGTTTTACCCGGCACTACTGCGGATTCAAGCTGGCACTGAGTGCGTTCAGCAACCGGATCTTTTCATTCCCGTTTGCATCTTGCCTGCGTCGAGCCGACAGCAGGTTGTCGTGTAACTCCTGATCGGTTAGTCTGGCACCCATACTGATCAGTAGGTCAGCTTTGTAACTGTCAAATTGTTCTTCCCTGCCGATCTCTGACAGCAGGGTGTCGTGCAGCTCTTCATCGGACAATGTGGCACCCAGATCAATGAGAATTTCAGCAACACAGTATTCATCGTCGAGATATTCACTCTGGACTG
>JAQFVO010000878.1 GCA_027942505.1 Endozoicomonas sp.
GGAGGGTATTTAAACGTCTTTGGCTCAATGGCAGGCTATACCTTCTTCAAAGCGGTGTTCCGTTATAGCATGCGTCAACGCGAAAACGCCGAACGGGAAGAGCCTGACCACGTACACAACGAATAGCCCGGGAAAATCTGGTGGCTCGCTCGCTGCCTTATGAGAGATTGTGGTTAAACCCCGAGCTTCTTGCCCTGACATATGGTATAGATTTCGGACTTTATTAATGGCCACTTCCCCAAGCCCTTTTCTACATCCTTTACGGTGCGGTGAGAAATGGACCCACCTCTGTGCGAGAATAACGGGCAGTTGATACGTTGAGCCATTCTGCCTCTCTCAGTGATTTGTCGAGCCTAAGTGCCGAACGAGACCATGCAAACATCAGACCAGATTGAAAGTCGGAACGTGCAAAGACCCTGTCACATTGGACGGGTCATCACCTCAAGACTTCAACTAATTCAACTTGGTTGATTACGCTTTTTTAATGAGGATAAATTAAATAAACCAATTAAAACGCAACTGAATCGAGTCAAAATCGTAGGAGGAGATCCATTCCAGTGAACTATTACTGGTGATACAAGTTCCAGCTGTTACCCGGTTGGCTCTGAGCTGCACTTTACCACAATCACCAAAAGTAAAACGCGTATTCTGTTTGATAAAAGTCACCCCTTCCCGCACCGATTCACCAAACCCAATATAATCAAGACCGTAGAGTATGACAGTGCCTGCCGCCTGGTTGCGAAGTCTTTCAGGATTATTGAAAGCTCTGTAGACAAATGACCCAACCCGTTCACCACTGAGTTTGAATTGTTTGCGAAAAGAAAAGTCATGAGTTCCGCAAAGGCTATCGTCGACAACCAATACAGAGTCCTCTACTATGCCCGAATGACAGTCAGCTGGTTTTGGCTGAGCGCAGTAGGCGAGACCTGCTGTCAGAGATGCCCAAATGGTTAGAAACACACCTACTACTTTAATTGCCATTTCTATCATCCCTGTACTTCG
>JAQFVO010000883.1 GCA_027942505.1 Endozoicomonas sp.
GTAAATCAAAAATTGAAAAATCATTCAGTGTACGTGGCGAACCTGGTCCTTCCTGATTGGTTGCTTGATGATGTAAAAAGCTGGAATGGGGCGGGTTGTGTATTTGCACAGAATGTTCCAGCCCACTCAAGTGTGGTGTCTGGGGCCCGGTTGGTAATGGGGCGGCGTCTTGCAACGCCGGTGAAAAGGAGAAATCAGAGGTACAGTTTGGAGTTGAGGAAGATATGTTCACAGGGTTATCAGTTCAGATGGAGGCTCATTATTTGCAGGCAAAACCGGCAGAGGCCTGCAATCCGGTCATGCCAAGAGAAACACTGCAAACCAGCTTCCAGCCAGTAAAACGAGTGTTCGCAGTTAAAGACTGCTCTCTTTCGTGTAAGTTCCGCCAGAGGAATAAAAGTTTACCTTTCAAGAGGTAGAGCCCACCCGCTGAAAGCATGCAATTCAATAATGGTTCCCAGAACGTTAGTACGGATTTTGTTGACAGTGCCCTGGCAAAAGAGGATGTCGCAAAGATCATACCACCACGCCACCCGTCCTTTTCGCGAAGGCGCTTGTCATTGCAGGTTGCTGGATGATTCGACCTGGCAATAGCAAGTAGCTAACCATCTCGAATTTTGCCGTTGCACATGGTTGCTATTGGTCGATTATTTGCCGGAGATGTCACAACACCGTTTGCTTATCTGCCTCATAAACTCAGACAGATTCTGGACAAAAGAAGTGCTGTAAACGATGATTCTCGCCTGAAAACAGTTTCAGGCGACCAGAGTCATGGCGGCAAAATACGGGAAAACCTGGTGGGGTGAGCAGTGGCTCAAGGCGTTCAACGGAATCGATTACAGTAACCGGCTACCCCGGGGGCGTAGTTATGCCGGCAATGGTTCTGTGAGCAAAATTGATGTGATCGGTACCGGGGCTGAAGCCGATGTGCAGGGTCGCAGAAGAACGCCTTACAAGGTAGAGGTTCGGTTGCCGGCCTTTTCTGCCAGCGCCCAGAAGAAGATAGTTGCCACTATCAGTCAAAATCCGGCAGTGCTGGCCCGCCTGTTAAGCCGACAACTGCCTGAACAGACGCTGGCTTTGCTGGAAGGGCAGGGCATTCATGTGTTTCCGGCTAGCTGGAAAGATATGAATGCCCGCTGCTCCTGTCCGGACTGGGCCATGCCGTGCAAACACATTGCTGCGGTGATTTATCTGATTGCCAACGAAATTGATAAAGACCCGTTTCTGGTGTTCCGGTTGCGGGCCATGGATTTGCCCAAAACCATTGAAAAAGCATCCGGCCTGAATCTGGCTAACCTCAATAGCCTGCCCCAGGTGTTGGATGACTGGCAGGCAGAACCGGTGATTGACAACTGGTCCATGCCAGAATCGCCGGCGTTTGAACAGTTTGACCTGACCACCATCGAGCCATTGGGCGCGCGTATTTTCAGTATTCTGAGTCCGCAACCGCTGTTTCATAACAAGGATTTTCATCAGATCATGGCCGGTGTCTACAAGCGCGCGGCCAGACTGGCAGGGAGTGCAGATAAACTGCTTCTCTCTGTGCCGGTACCCATCAAGACCAGAACAAAAACTGAAGACGCTTCAGCGGACCAATCGGAAGTAGATATCAGCGTGTTTGATCGACTCCGTCTGGTGGTGGATGAGGCTTGGGGTTTTGTGGCGGCAGACACCGGAGGTGGTGTTGATCAGCCACAAAATTCACAGGAATGGTTCGCGTTACTGAGCAAGCTGCAGGTCAGTCAGAGCCCGGAAACCAGCCGCCATTACCATTATGCCCTGATGTGGCTCCAGCTTTACCGGCTGGCACTGAAGCTGGTGGTGGAACAGGCTTATGTGCCCGGCGTCTATCAGGACTCTGGTGACTTCACCCTGATCCTTCAGCAACCGGCATTGCTCAGTGAGCCGGTCAAGTCTTTGCTGTTGCCTTTGTATGACCTGTGTCCACCGGATCTGGTAACGCTCTCTCATACGCCGCCACGCAAGAAAAAAGCGGTTGAGTGGTTTGCCGATGGCCAGACTCAGGTGGACATTGCCCTTCACTGTCTGATCAGCCATATTACCGCGGCAGCATTGCAACAGTCGCCAGGCGATCTGGCGACAGACAATATGAGTCGTATGTTTTTTGCCGGTAAATCCAGCCGCTTCAACCAGTTTGAAAATCAGCAGTATCCCCGGGTGATGCGCGACTGGCTGCACCGGCTTTACCTGGGTGAGCGCCAGCATCGGTTGTATTTGGTCGTTCAGGAGATGGGCGACGCATTATCTGTAGATGTTCAGGTTGAGCAAAAAGGTCAGCTGACACCGCTGAGCGATTTACTGGGCAATAATCGGTTATCCGATGTGCGGATGAGCGCACTGACCGACCTGGCCCTGCTGGCGGATTATCTGCCGGAAATTGAGCGGTTGTACCATCAGAATGCAGACCAGCTACTGGTTTACTCCCTGACTGAGTTTACGCCGGTGTTATTACAGACGCTGCCGGCCTTGCAGATGTTGGGTATCCAGTTGGTGCTTCCCAAAGGACTGCGTAACCTGGCCTATCCGCAGCTAAGCCTCTCCCTTAGTGGTGATGACAGTGGCAAACCCGTCAGTTACCTGAATCTGGATCAGCTATTGCACTTTAACTGGCAGGTGGCGGTGGGCGACCAACGAGTCTCGGCCGAAGAGTTTACCGAGCTGGTGAAAAACGCGTCAGGTCTGGTCAAAATGCTGGATCAGTACGTGATGCTGGATAATAACAGGTTGCAAGGGCTACTGAAAAAACTGAGTGCTCTGCCGGAATCACTGACTCGCATTGAGCTACTGCGAGCCGGGCTTACCGGTGAGTTGGATGGCGCTACCGTTGACCTCGGTGACAGTGCCAGGGCACTGTTTGACCAGCTACTGAGCAGTGAGCCAACACCACTGCCAACGGGCTTGAATGCCCAGCTAAGACCATACCAGCAGCGTGGCTTTGAGTGGCTGGCGCAAAATGCCCGTATCGGTTTTGGCTCGCTGATTGCCGACGATATGGGGCTGGGCAAAACCTTGCAGGTCATCACATTTCTATTGCACCAGCAAGTGACCGGGCAACTGGATAAATCCAAGGCCCTGGTAGTGGCTCCCACCTCGCTCCTGACCAACTG
>JAQFVO010001023.1 GCA_027942505.1 Endozoicomonas sp.
GAGAGGATTTGAACCTCCGACCCCCACAACCCCATTGTGGTGCGCTACCAGGCTGCGCTACGCTCCGACTGACCACGTCGGCTGGTGCCTCGCGGATTGACGTATAGTACCCAAATAGCATGCTTTTGCAAGACGGTTGGGAGGGGCTGGCTCCTGTAAATGGATTGTGCAGGATCCACCTCGCAGGGAGGTTAATGTCTGGACAGATGGCTATCCCTGCTATATGGATTCCGTACAATCCCTGTACGGAATGACAGCGCTGAGAGAGGTCATCCCCTCCTTCTTGTCATCTCGCACATAGACTGCGCAAGAAGGGATTTAAGACTTGTGATTAAGAGGAAGCCCGATAGGGCAGGGAGTGTCAGCGATATTCATATCAGCAAAACGAACATCAATAGCTCCATCTCTCCCTGTTTTGCTAAAATTCTGCTTCTATTCCCCGGCCTTTGCGGGTGTCGGTAATAACTAGTGTCGTATAGTCGCATTTGACAGAGAGCGAAACTCGGTTCTACCTCCTTCCCGGCCAGGCCTTCAGATGAGAAATTCATGAGCAATGATGTAGTATTTGGCCTGCACGCAGTGCAGAGCCTGTTTGCCAAATCGCCTGAACGAGTACTGGAACTGCAGGTACAAAAAGGGCGCACAGACAAACGAATTAACGAACTGGTTGACCAGGCAAGAGAGCTGGGGGTGTCGGTTAAATTTGTTGAACGCAGTCGTCTGGATGCCAGAGTCGATGGTGTTCATCAGGGCATCATAGCCAGAGCGTCGGCGGCCAGGGTTTACCGGGAAGAGGATCTTGAAGACCTGCTTGATGGTCTAAGTCAGCCGCCTTTTCTGCTGATACTCGACGGTGTTACTGACCCCCATAACCTGGGCGCCTGCCTGCGTACCGCAGATGCCGCTGGTGTGCATGCGGTGATTGTCCCCAAAGACAAGTCGGCCAGTCTTAACGCCACCGCCACCAAGGTGGCCTGTGGTGCTGCCGACAACGTTCCCCTGGTGCAGGTGACCAATCTGGCGCGAACCATGGAGTGGCTGAAAGAGCGGGGTATATGGATGATCGGAACTGCCGGCGAAAGCTCGGTCAATATCTACCAGAGTGATCTCAAAGGAGCGCTTGCCCTGGTGATGGGGGCCGAAGGAAAAGGTATGCGTCGTCTAACCCGGGACTTATGCGATACCTTGGTTTTTGTCCCGATGGCAGGGTCTGTGAGCAGTCTTAATGTGTCTGTTGCGACAGGAGTCTGTTTGTTTGAGGCCGTTCGTCAGCGACAGGCCTGAGCCTTTTGTTGTGGCTAATGTGCAGTTATGGGTCAGACAAAATGGATTGCCTTGGTTTTGTTCATGCCCGGACTGCTCAGCATTTTTCCTATAACCGTCATCCTCGCGAGGGCGGGGACCCATTCTCGCGGAGGATTCCCCGCTTTGAGGTTGTTGCAAAAAGCATAAAAGCCTTGAACCACGAAGGACACGAAGGCCACTAAGGAAAAAAAGCTCTTCTTTGTGCTCTTCGTGTTCTTCGTGGTTTTCCTTCTTTTCAGAGTCTTTTGCGATACTCTGCTTCGAGACTGTCGCAAAAGGTCCTCGTAGGTCCATTTCTCACCGCACATCCTCAAGAATGTTGAAAAGAGCTTAGGGGCGTGACCATGAAGAAACGACCACAGACTCCGCTGTCATCCTGTACATGGATTGTACAGGATCCACCTCACAGGGAGGTGAATGTGCGGATAGATGGCTATCCCTGCCAGATGTGTTCCGTACAGGGATTGTACTGAACCCATCTGATAGCCATCAAAAGTGCTCAGCATTGTCAGCGCGAACGCTGCGGTTGCATTGTCTTGCGATGGCGGTACAATGCTTGGCTATTTCGCCCATTTTCTTATCAATCGGCCAATTCCAGACTTGTACCCTGTTACTGACATGTTGCGCGCGCTGACAGTCAAGCCGGGTTTGCTCTGGTGTCCGACAGATTGGGAGCAATAGGTGGCGGCCTATTGCTATGGCTCATTTACAGTGAGACGCATAAAATTCGAGTTTTGCAGTTTCAGCGTAGGCGGTGTTGTTGAAGGGCGGTAGCGTATAAGAAATTGTCGTGCTGCTGCTGAGAAAGCGTCCGGAAAACTAAAGTCAAAAGTCGTTTATATCGTGTGGTTTGCCTCTCGTCGAAGCTGTGTAGAACCCAGATATCCCTGTTATTGCCGAAATGGGAATGTGAAAAGATTCTTGGGATACAGGATTTGTCGTGATGATCCTCATTGATGCAGGGAAAAATCATGAAACACCACGAAGCCAGTGGTCTAAAGGCTTGTAAGTGTAATTACGTATAGGTCATTTTATGCATCCATTGTCATATATAAAAAACTTTGGATGCCCAACCGATGAATGCATTAGATTTAATGAATAGCCTTTCCGTAATTTATGATCCACGTCAAGCATGGAAAGTAGAGCACAAACTCACAGATGTTTTGATTTTGATAATCTGTGCTGTCATTGCTGGCTGTGAAGGTTGGGAGGAAATCGAGGACTTTGGAAACAAAAGGCTCGACTGGTTAAAAAAGTATGGTGAATTTGAAAATGGAGTTCCCTCTCATCATACTATTGCCCGAGTTGCTGCTGTTGTGAATCCAAAGCAGTTTCAACGTTGCTTCATTGAGTGGATGAAAGCATGTCATAAAGTTAGCAATGGTGAAATTATTGCAATTGATGGAAAACCGTAAGAGGTTCCTAAGATAAAGGAGAAGATAAAGGAGCAATTCATATGGTTAGTGCATTTGCAGCTGCCAATGAATTAGTGCTTGGGCAAATTAAAGTTAATGCCAAAAGTAATGAGATTACCGCTATTCCTGAACTGCTGGAACTTCTCGAAATTCGTGGATGCCTTGTAACCATTGATGCCATGGGCTGCCAGAGGGATATTGCTAGCAAGATTGTCAGATAACGGGGCGGATTATTTATTAGCGGTCAAAGGTAATCAGGGCAAGCTTCATGAAGCTTTTGAAAAACACTTTTCTTCAGAAAAAATTAATGACTGGAAAGGTGGCTCGTTCAAAACGACAGAGAAAAACCATGGTCGTCTTGAATTAAGATTACATATCGTTAGTGATATCTTTGATGAATTTGTCAATCTATCCTTTGATTGGAAAGGAGTGAAGACTCTTGGAATTGCTGTGTCAGCCAGAATGGATGAAGAGACATTTGATCCTGAAGATATTAGCATCCGTTACTATATTTCGTCAGCCGAATTGACAACAGAAGAATTGGCGACAGCAGCAAGAAGTCATTGGGCAATAGAAGGAAAGCTGCATTGGAAATTGGATGTTGCCATGAACGAAGATGATTGCCGAATTAGAAGAGGAAATGCTACAGAGATGTTAGCAGGCTTTCGACAGGGTGCTCTCTCCGAATAATTGAAACAGATGTGCGCTCGAATATCGGCTATTTTAGAGACGATCCTTAACAATAGT
>JAQFVO010001054.1 GCA_027942505.1 Endozoicomonas sp.
TTTTATTGATACGATAGTTCCTTGTTCCGTACAGGGCGGTTGCGTTCGCCTTGAGTTCGGGGATTTTCACGGCAAAGAAACCCTGATCCGCCTGATTATGAATATGCTGGCTCCGGAAGCTGAACAATGAATGCCTTGATTACCCAAAACCTTTCTACCCTGGCGCTGGCGGTGCAGAGCAAATCCGCTTCTGGCCGGGGTTCCAGTAAAAAGATTGACCTTTATGGCATTAAGAAACTGCGAGAGCTGATTCTGGAGCTGGCGGTGCGGGGGAAGCTGGTGGCGCAGAATCCAGAGGATGAACATGCTACCAAACTGCTTGAGAAGATATTCACCGAAAAAAAATGATTGATTAAGAAAGAAGGCCTTAAGACTAAGGCTAGTGAACATATATCGGACGAAGATCAATATTTGTCAGTACCTGATACTTGGGAGTATTGTCGCCTTGGCAATCTTGCAAAGTTTATTGATTACCGTGGGAAAACCCCAAGAAAACTTCAAGCGGGAATCCGTCTGATAACAGCCAAGAACGTACGCTTTGGCTACATATCCTTGCAACCAGAAGAGTTCATTTCTGAGGATGAATACGATGCCTGGATGACAAGAGGTTTCCCCAAGGTGGGAGATATTCTATTCACGCCAGAAGCGCCATTGGGAAATGTTGCAATCATAGATATTCAGGAAAAGTTTGCTCTTGCCCAACGAGCTATTTGCTTTCAGCTCCATGATCCATCAACAGCCCCTTTTTTGAAAATTTTGCTAATGTCTCCAGCTTTTCAAAGGGAGCTAGAAAACAATGCAACAGGCATGACTGCAACCGGAATTAAAGCATCCAAGCTGAAAGAGATACCCATCCCGATTCCTCCACTGGCAGAGCAACACCGCATCGTCGCCAAAGTCGATGAACTGATGACTCTGTGCGATCAGATTGAACAGCAGACCGAAGCCAGCCTGTCCGCCCATACGACACTGGTAGAAAACCTGCTGGCAACCCTCACCAGCAGTGCTAATGCCGAAGAACTGAAACAGAACTGGCAGCGCATCGCCAGCCACTTCATCACCCTGTTCACCACTGAGGTGAGCATCGACCAGCTCAAGCAGACCATTCTGCAACTGGCCGTGATGGGTAAGCTGGTGCCTCAAGACCCCAACGATGAACCTGCTGCCAAACTGCTGGAACGCATCGCCGCCGAAAAAGCCCAACTGGTCAAAGAAGGCAAAATCAAAAAGCAGAAGCCGTTGCCGCCGATTAGTGAGGATGAGAAGCCGTTTGAGCTGCCGGTTGGATGGGAGTGGTGTCGCTTAGATAATCTGACATTATTCGCTGAAGCTGGATGGAGTCCCAAGTGTGACCCACAACCAAGAGAAGGTGATAACTGGGGAGTATTGAAAGTTAGTGCTGTTACATGGGGCACATACAAGCCAGAAGAAAATAAAACGTTACCTCACTCACTAGAGCCCCGGCCTCAATACGAAGTTAAGGCAGGAGACTTTCTGATATCAAGGGCAAACACAGCGGAGCTGGTTGCTAAAGCAGTGGTTGTACCTGAAGAAACAGAAAAACGATTAATGATGAGTGATAAAATTATTCGATTTCAATTTTCAAAAACTGTATCTAGCCATTACGTTAACTTGGCAAATAACAGTGTATTTTCTCGAAGCTATTATGCGGAAGTGGCTGGCGGCACCAGTAGTTCAATGAAAAACGTGTCTCAAGGCCAGGTACGTAACCTTGTGGTTGCACTCCCCCCCATGGAAGAGGAACGCCGCATTCTGGTCAAAGTCAACCAACTAATAACCCTCTGCGACCAAATCAAAACCCACCTGCAACACCAGCAGCAAACCCGCCTGCATTTGGCCGATGTCATGGTAGAACAAGCGTTGACGTGATTGGTCGTATGGGAGTCCTTCCCGATTATAGTAACGCTCACCCCGTTCGCCCTGAGTCCATCGAAGGGCGATCACTCCCAGCTATGAGTGGGGTGTGCTGCACACCTTTTTGTCGAGTCACTACCCACCCGGCGGTGACATATTTTAGCAACGTTCAGCGCAAAGTTATTTGTACGCCAAACGACGTTTATACCTTGCCGTCAACGAGAGAAGACATCCCTATTTCAGAGGGCATAGACAACTTTGATGCGGTGAGCCTATGTTAGTATTTGCTATTTCCGTGCAAGCCTTGTCTTACGCTAGCTGTTTATTTGAATAGTTTCTGAAATAGCCACTATATCTGCTGGGCAAATACCTTCGGTGCTCATTTGCTCCACAGTATTTTTACACCTGCCGAACACGCAAGTTCCACCACTATAAAAAGGGGAGGGAGAGTACACTTCGGATGATCGATGGACGCTTGTACTGCGCCACTCAGTCCAAGCACAGTTTGACCACTGAGATCAGCATTGCTGATAGAAAAGGATGCTGTTTCATCCCACTACAACCCAAACGAAAGTGGGGGCAAACTGCCAGATAGCAAAAAGCCCGTAGTGCTTACTAACGCTACGGGCTTTGCTGTGTATGGTGCCGGCACCAAGAGTCGAACTCGGGACCCTCTGATTACAAGTCAGATGCTCTACCAACTGAGCTATACCGGC
>JAQFVO010001057.1 GCA_027942505.1 Endozoicomonas sp.
AACAGCGAGATCCAGGTTGCCCGTCTGGGCGGCAATGTGCAGGGGGGTGGTGCCATCCTCGCGCACTGCATTAACCAGGGCCCCGTAGGTCAGCAGGTCAGCAACCAGCTCCCGGTGGCCTTTCTGGACGGCAATGAACAGGGGTGTGGTGCCATTCTTACGCCGTCCATTAACCGGGGCCCCGGTCTCCAGCAGGAGAGCAACCAGCTTCCGGTGGCCTTTCTGGACGGCGGTGAACAGGGGGGTGGAGCCATTCTTGAGCGGTGCATCAACCTGGGCCCCAGCGGCCAGCAGGTCAGTAGCCAGCTCCAGGTGGCCCTCCTGAGCGGCAATGTACAGCAAAGAAACCTTATTGCCACTGACGCCACTCAGAAAATGCTGGTTAGCAATTTCAGGGTTCGACACCAACAATTGAGCGATAAAATCACGCTGCCCCAGCCGGACAGACCTCAGTATTGCCGACTCAACGAACGGATTAGTCTCTTTGTCATCACCGAATAGAGATGAACTTTCACGAACCAGTGGTACTGCGATACTGTGGCACATTGCACAGGTTCGCTCGCCAATGTCGCTGGTTTTCAGCCGTTCGGTGATGCAATACTCGTGATAACGATGATTGCAGGGCGTAACAAGCACCTCATGTTGTTGGAAATATCCCGCGTGACAAATCGAGCAGCAACCCAATTCACCAATAGCATCAAGGCAAGGATCAGAGGAACAAAAAGCAGGATTAATCATAACTGGAGACCATTATAAAAATTAATCTGATGCCAATAGACAAGAAAAACATCAAAAAGATCCTGAATCATTGGCCAAAAATTACCGTGAGCTGTTTGAGCGGGATGGACAGGCGATCATCGTTCAAGGGCCCTAGGAGTTGTCTTTAAATAATTTCCACATTTCGGGACGCTACCCGCAAAGGTCCAACCGTTTGTGCTTTTGCGGACGGCGGGTAACGTCCCTGGAAATGTGGTGTTTCAGACTGGCGGTAATGTCTTATCCCCTCCTGTTGCGCCGCCAATCAATTAGCATTTGAGCAATATCGTCACGATGATTTTGTCTGGCCGCCTCAATTGCCGATTTTTTTATCCGTGGACCGAATATTCGCCATTTTTTCTCGGGATCAGCCCCTGCGACCAGCAGATCAGCAACCAGCTCCCGGTGGCCGTTCCGGGCGGCGATGCACAGCGGGGTGATGCCATCCTTGCGCGCTGCATTAACCCGGGCCCCGGCGGCCAGCAGAATATCAGCCAGCTCTCGGTGACCGTTCTGGGCGGCGATGTACAGGGGGGTGGTGCCATCCTTGCACGGTGCATCAACCAGGGCCCCGTTGGCCAGCAGGTGAACAGCGAGATCCAGGTGGCCCGCCCGGGCGGCGATGTGCAGGGCGGTGGCGCGATCCTTGCGCTGTGCATTAACCGAGGCCCCGGCGGCCAACAGGAGGGCAACCAGCTTCCGGTGGCCGTGCTGGACGGCGATGAACAGGGGCGTGCCGCCATTCTTGCGCGGGGCGTTAACCAGGGCACCGGCAGCCAGCAGGTCAGCAGCCAGCTCCAAGTAGCCCTCCTGGGCGGCGATGTACAGCAAAGAAACCTTCTCACCATTGACGGAACTCAGAAAACGCTGGTTGGCAATTTCAGGGTTCGATACCAACAACTGAGCGATAACATCACGCTGCCCCAGCC
>JAQFVO010001080.1 GCA_027942505.1 Endozoicomonas sp.
GCATCGGCGTGGTCAGGAGTTCTTGGCAGCAGGAGAGCATTTCTTTCCAGGTACAACCACTGAACCACTGGCAAGTGCCCTTTGGCGGCTGCCAGCATCAGGGCAGTGCGGCCTCTGCAGCTGGGCTGGTTGATGTCCAGCGTTTGTTCACTCAGCCACTGCGTCAGCCATAAAAAACCATTTTTGGCGGCAAGCATCAGGGCGTTGTGGTTTTCGAAATCAGCACCGCAGATGCTGTTACACACGTTCAGGCAGAGCGATACGGCCAGGGATCGATGGCCGGAACTCAGGGCATGCAGCAGCAGCTCATTGGCCTGGCGGTTATCAAGATATTTTGCGTGGATGAGCCATCTGAATATTGCATTATGTCCACCCTGTGTGGCCAGAATCACAGCATCGTCGTATTCATCGTCAAGAATATCGTCAGCTCCCCTACTGACCAGCCACTGTGACAGACGCAGATGCCCAAATCTGGCCGCCGTGCTCAGTTTACCTGCCTCTGAGCTGCTGAAAAGCTCCATATCTGTACCCTGCTGGTAAAGCCATTGGGTTATGGGCAGGTTGCCGCGACGTACCGCTATGCTCAGCAGGGTTCTTACGCCCTCCTCATCAAGTGAGCCACCGTTTTGCTGGAGCCACTGCAAGATGTGCAGATGGCCAAGGCTGGCAGCCAGACTCATGGCGTTACACTCTCTGCTTTTAAAGCAATCCGGGAGTCCGTCGGGAAAACTGTCTGGCAAGATGCCTTGTGCGGCAAACCACTTAACCGCTTCCAGCTGACCTAGTGTCACTGCCTGGACAACCGCGTTGCGGGAGAAGTAATCCCGCTGGTAAATACTTAACCCCTGCGATATTAACCACTGAGCCACAGCAAAATGGCCGGCACTGGCAGCTAGAATGGCGGCATTAAAACTGAAATACAGGCCACTGGCGTCAGGGTCGTCACTGCCATAAATCGGTATCATCGGAATTTGCTCCCGATCGACGTTTTCACTGCCAAGCCACCTCAGCAGGGGCTGGGAGCCCGCCAGTGCCGCCAGTGTGACGGCGTTGTGGTGATGGCAATTGACCTGGTGAATATTGATGCCTTTGCCCGCCAGCCACTGACACCAGCGCAGACTCCCCTGCCTGGCCACCAGGGTAAAGGCGTTAT
>JAQFVO010001081.1 GCA_027942505.1 Endozoicomonas sp.
CGACTGATAACCGCTCTACGTTGGGAGTTGCTCAGCGATGGCAAGGCAAGCAAAATCTGGTCAACCAGGTGCTGCCCAACCAATTCCGGTAATTGACTGCTGTGGTAGACTTTACGACCGTAGACAACGCGGCCTGTCAGCGCCGGATCGTCATCAACAAACAGCACCGGCCGATACTCCCAACCCCGATCCAGAGCCGAAACCAACTGACAACCCGCGTCGCCGGCACCATAAACGGCGACCGGTTTACCGCGATGGTGGTGTGCACCTTTCACCGTGGAGCTAAACGGCGTTAGCAGAATATCTTGCAATGAGTGACCGAGCAGCCAGTACCGGGCAGCATAGCGGGAAATGCCCAAAAACAGCATCAGCACCAGCCCGAACAGAAAAGGCAGGCTTCTTGGCAGCTGCCACCCGAGGACATAAGTGGCCATGATAATGCCGGTCACCGACAATGCTCCGACTCGGAGCAACGTCACAACCACTTGCGAGTTCATATAGCGCAGCACCGCCCGATACAGTCCAAGACGGATATTTATCGGGAGAACTATCACTGGTGCCAGTATGAGCAGCTGAAAACATTGTTGCTGGTAATTGGGAAAAGCATTCCAACCCACTCTCAATAAAAAAGCACTGGTTACGGACAGCCAGATAATCAGCACATCAACCGCCAGGCTGATCAGCCGCTTGTGCAGCCGGGGTAGATTAATTAGTTTGTTGCGAATCATGGTGTGAGACAGTTGACCTCTTGGCTGAATACTGCCGCGTATCGAGTAGCCTATGGATTTTGCAGAGAGAGTAGATCTCTACTAAAGTAAAAGCCGTACAAATAATCTGTACAGACTTTTGAGAGCTGCTTGTAACATTTGTAAGAGGAAGACAGTGAATCAGGTTAACATAAGTGAACTAAGAGCAAACTTGCTTGACTATCTGAAAAAGGCGCAACAGGGACATCCTTTTACAGTTACTTCAAATGGTCAGGCACTAGCCGTCATCTGTGCTCCAGAAGCCCTGCAGAAACACGCCCGAAGCACTCTTAAGCAGGTAGCAAAAACCGCTATCGCTGACGATGTTGTTGCACCAACCAATGAGCCTTGGGAAAGCCAGAAATGATTCTGATGGATACCTGCGTGTTTATCTGGGATGCCCTGCAAAACAAAAAACTCAGCAGCAAGGCAAAACGAGTTATTCAACAAGCGCATCAGAAGCATCAGCTTGCGGTTTGTGACATAAGCTTGTGGGAAGTTGCCATGCTCACCAAAAAACAGCGCCTGCAACTGGAACTGCCTGCTACCAGGTTTTGCCAACTGGCTTTACAAGCCAGAAATATTGAGCTGATAGCCATCAGTCCTGATATTGCAGAACTTTCCGTCAGTCTGGATAACGGCATCAACAACGACCCGGCAGACCGATTGATAGCAGCAACCACGATTCATCTGAAAGCAACACTGGTGACCGCAGACCAGAATCTGCTGGATAGTCCACTGTTGGCAACCGTATGGTAAGAACATCAAAACTTCTACATCTTCTGGCTAGTTACGACCGTACAGTGGCAGTTGGCCTCAACGTACTCTGTCCCCCTGCCCTCGCCCCGTTGCAGTCATAAAAATGTATTTAAAATAATCGTGGACAGTTAAGGATTTAATCATCTGACTGTCCGTTTCTGCCAACAGTTCAGGGGTGGACATATCGATATCACTCACCTGGGCAAGGCCGGTAATACCAGGCAACACATCGTACACCCCGAGGTGATCACGAGCGGCAATCAGTTCTTCCTGATTAAAGAGGTTAGGCCGAGGCCCTACCAAGCTCATCTCACCTTTCAAGACA
>JAQFVO010001113.1 GCA_027942505.1 Endozoicomonas sp.
TGCAAACACCCTTCGCCCGCGCATCCTGAGCCGAGCCGAAGGGCGCTCAGGGTGAACGGAGATAGTACACGTCAATCTCATTGAAATGACTTAGTAGGGCACAGGTGCTTGGTATTTTTCGAGTCTTTCGCAGGCGACAGACTGGTTAAAACAGCATATCAGCCATTTGTGCCGGTATATGCCTTGCGACAGAATTTCTCAGTTCATCCTTATCTCACCTATCTCACCTATCTCACCTTACACAGCCAGGCGCTGGGATAAAGAGGTACTAATAAATTCTGCCAGAACCTGACCTTGACAAGAGTCTTGCTGATTGACGAGAAGCCCGTTGGTAAGAGGTATCACTACCAGGTTTCAGTTAAAGTCAGTACGGCAGACAGGGATTGCAGAAGGGAAGGAGGGAACATCGGTTTAGCCACTCCCACCATAAAGGCGGCGGGAGTGTTGTGTTGCAGAAATTAACGAGCCAGCCAGCCGCCGTCAACGGCCAGTGTATAGCCATTGATATAGTCGCTGGCAGAGGACGCCAGGAAGACCACCGGTCCCGCCAGGTCATCAGGATTGCCCCAGCGTTTTGCCGGAATACGACCAAGGATTTCGGCATTGCGTTGCTCATCAGCACGCAGGGCCGTGGTGTTGTCGGTGGCCATGTAGCCAGGCGCTATGGCATTGACATTGATTCCCTGGGATGCCCATTCACAGGCCAGCAGACGCGTCAGGCCAGCAATACCGCTTTTGCTGGAAGTGTACGACGGTACCCGGATGCCACCTTGAAAAGAGAGCATGGAAGCGATGTTAATAATTTTGCCACCATCGCCCTGAGTCATGAATTGTTTGGCCACCGCCTGGCTGAGGAAGAAGGGCGTTTTCAGGTTGATGTCCATCACCTCATCCCAATCTTTCTCGGAGAAGTTGACCGAGTCTTCACGGCGAATAATACCGGCATTGTTGACCAGGATATCAATACGACCAAAGACTTCTACAGTCTCATGTACGATCCGCCCAACCGGCTCAATGGTCAGCAGATTAGCTTCGATCAGGTGGAAGCGACGACCTTCAGCTTCCACCAGGGCACGGGTTTCCGGCGCATCAATATGGCCAACCGCGCAGATATCAGCGCCTGCTTTAGCCAGACCCAAGGCCATGCCCTGACCCAGGCCGGTGTTGGCCCCGGTCACCAGGGCAACTTTACCCTGCAAATCAAAAGAAAAACTCATTTAAACAATCCTTACTTGATGTCACTCATAGGGACAAAGTCCATATCGGAGAAGGTCTGGTTTTCACCGGCCATGCCCCAGATAAACGTGTAGTTTGAGCTGCCGACACCGGAGTGAAGTGACCAGCTTGGGCTAATGACTGCCTGCTCATTGCGTACCACCAGGTGACGGGTCTCTTCGGGTTTGCCCATCATATGAAAGACGATATTGTCGTCTTTCATGTCAAAGTAGAAGTACACTTCCATGCGGCGATCATGGGTGTGGCAAGGCATTGTGTTCCAGATGCTGCCAGGCTCAAGCATGGTCATGCCCATCAGCAGCTGGCAGGTTTCCACCACATCGGGTACCAGGTATTTGTAGATGGTACGACGATTACAGTTTTCGGCATCACCCATTGGCTGTGGGCTGGCCATTTCCTGAGTAATCTTTTTCGTTGGGAAAGTGGTGTGTGCCGGCGTACTGTTCAGGTAGAACTTGGCTGGCTGGTCCTTGTCAAGACTGACAAAGCGTACTTCTTTGGCGCCCTTACCAACGTAGAGTGCTTCACGGCTGGCAACGGCGTATTCCATACCGTCGACAATAATAATGCCATCGCCGCCTATATTGATGGCGCCGAGTTCACGACGTTCCAGGAAGAAATCGGCACCGATCTCCTTACCCGCTTCCAGAGTCACCGGCTCAGTGCCGGGCATGCAGCCGCCAGCAATAACGCGATCAACATGCGAGTATGTCAGATTAATCTGACCGTCAGTGAAGATCGATTCGATCAGGAAGTGCTCACGCAGCTGGGTAGTGTCAAACGTTTTGGCGTAATCACTGTGTACCGGTTCACGTATGTCCATCTATTTGTCTCCTATGGTTTCATGGGTTTATCCGGCCAGAGTGGCCGGAAAGGTGTTGTTTCAGGCGGTGTGCCCGGGGGATACATCAATCCAGACAGGCGACACCCATCCAATATGTCCATCGTCCTGGAAGCACCGCACGTAGAAATAGTGCTGACCGGCAGGGCAGTTTTCCGTCAGGTTGACTTCAAGGTACTGCTGGTCGGTATCAACACGCTGGCAGATTTCACCATTGTGAATAATCTCAACCCGTCGCAGGGGTCTTGGTGCAGCCACGGTAAACGCGATGTCGGCCGTACCAGTACTTTTTGTGGTTTTCCCTGATGTAGTCCCATTGACCGCTAACTTCATCACCATGCGTGGATGGGTTGTAGCAATGGTCTGACGATCCTGCAGAGCATCAAAAATCCCCTCGCGCGTCAGTGAGTCGGCATAGACGCCGGTGATGCCACCGTAACCGGGATTACCATCGTGGCCGTCGCTATTAGCGACAAAACCCCACTTTTTACCCCGGTTGAGAAAATCGACCACGGTATTGTTTTTGACGTTGTTACGCGCCTTAAGCGGCATGGGGTTACCCTCGTACTCAAAGCGTCCCCACTGAGCCGAGTAAACCTCTACCAGCCGTTCATGTTCGCTGTCCGGCTCCCAGTTGGCCAGCTCAAAACCGGCTTCAAATTTGACATCCTGAGTGTCAAAGTATTTCGGGTTGCGACCGTTGCAGAAACGGTGCAAATGGGGAATGGTCATCATCGGCTGGTCTTTGTAGAAGGACCAGACGTCGTGCAGTATTTCAAACTCATAACCCGGATAGTCAAAATCCTTCAATGAGCCCCTGAACACGCAGACGGTATCGCCCCGACGACAGTGCAGTTCGAAGCCGGTCAGGGTTACCAGCTTGCCTGGCTTATAGAAGCGGTCGCACTCTTCACCCATTTTCTGCCAGGTGGCACGATCGATATTGACGCTGAGATCTTCATTAAAAGTGAAGGTCTGCTCGGTCAGGCAGATAAAGTCCAGCTTGGCCACTTCTGTGGCGTAGGTGTAGACGCGCTCCGGTGTCGCCTCAAAGTCATTATCACGAATATTGGCGGTCAGATTTGAGTGAATGTGTGTGTCACCCCAGAACAGCTTTGGTGCGTTTTCCTGACAAATAATAACTGCGTCGTCTACATGCAGGTCGGTGCTATCGATTGTCAGTCGGTAAGCGCCTGGCTCCAGGTCGATATTAGACGACTGTATGTTAATATCACGCCTGCACACGAGCTGGCCACTTTTCAGGCAAAAGACGGCCAACTTGAGATGATCAAGAGCGTGATCAAACAGCGGATTGCCAAAGCGATCGGTGGGCAAAATGGCCACATCTACCGTTTCTCCCGGATTGCTGTATCCCGGTGCGGTAACCTGAAATTTGGCCATTTCTTCTGGCACCAGCCTGATGCTGGGAAAGAGATCATAGGCCTGGTAGTCGCCATTGCCATGCTGGTCTACTGCCAACTGGTAGTGCAGGTAAGTCCCTTCACGGTGCAAGGCCAGTTGACCGACACGCGATGGTGCACAGTCACCTTCCAGCCATGGGCGGTCAATCCCGCCAAAGTTTATGGTAATGGTTTCGCCGGCCCGCAGGCCGCTTTCCAGAGTGACTACACCTACACGACATGAGTCGTTCCACCGCTGGATGTGGCCAAAGGCTGTGTCAATCTTTTCCACATGCACATCGACCCTCGTGCTCTCCTCGTCGCCCAAAGCCCACAGGTAATTGGGCATCCAGTAGTCGTAGGCCTGCAGATATTCTTCGCTGCGCTGGTGCTGGTAGGCGGGCACAGTAATACGGATATGACCGCCCGGTGCAAAAGGCTGGCTGGCGGTGAAGCGTACTTTCCACTCCAGCTCACCACCGACGACAATTTCCGTGTTCAGGGTAAACTCGAAACGGCCAATGTCAGCTTCTTTAATAATGGTTTCCATATTATTTTGCTCCTTGGCGACCTCAGGCACTGATTGAACCTTCACACGAGGTGATTGATGGCCCATAGATATGGAATGTCACTTTCGGATGGTCAGCCAGAACAGAGATGGGCGCCAGACTGCTCTTGATCTTCTCGGCCACCATCAACACGGCCAGACGGAGGCCAAATGGATTCTGGTTGTGGCCGGGATACCAGATGCTCACTTCATCACACAGGAATGTCTCTTTCGGACCCACTGTCACTGCTTCATCAGGTACACGGGTCAGGTTCCGGCCGGTGAGACCGGTGGCGTTTTGAATCTGGGAGATCGGGTGTAACTGGACGAAGCGGGCTGGCAACGCCTGGTACTGTTCGGCCGTTGGTGGCGCATCAGCGTACTCACCAGCGCGAGGCAGGGGATCATTAAACGCCCAGTGCAGGGTATGGCCGAGTCCACCTTGCATTTTCAGACAGCGAAAATCGGCAAACGACTGACTGAACGACGCCAGATTGTCATGAGTCGGGAAGTGCAGCTGTCTTTCAGGCATACGCAACTCAGGTTTGATCTGGTTGTACCAGAGCCGGTGGTTGGCGCCCGTGAAACTCAGTGGATGGTCTGGACTAACCGCCTGACCGTTGACGCACCACTCATCCATGCCCCAGAAGTGGCAATGGCGCAAATCTATATTCAGCTCATTCACCAGTTTGGCGACAATGGGCATCTGTTTTACCGGACCAACCGGACCACATATACCCGCAGGGTTGTCTGCTGTCGCCTGTTGCCAGCAGGTGAGATATTCCAGGGCCTGGGACAGGAACATGTCATCAAGAGAGTTATAAATACGTACTTCACAGTGCTCACGATTGAGACCCTGCAGGTCTTCAAGGGAGAGTGACGCACAACGATCAACCAAATCCTGATCCAGCGAGGTGAAGTCCCACCACTGGGCATTGACCAGACTGTGTCTTGTATTCATAGGGCAGCCTATCATCAGCAGCCCGGGCGAGTGCCCGGGGCAGTATGTATCAGTTCAGTGAGCTGGTGTAATTACCGAGAATCCGGCCGAGCTCATCCACGTTAAAACCGATGGGAGTGGTGAAATTGGTCAGGGCGATCAGGCCACCGTCGAGATTGTCGGTCTGGGCCAGCATGCTGGCGTTCTCGTATTTCAGACCGCCGCCATAGACGACTTTGGCCGAAAACCCAATTAACTCCATGGTGATGGTCTTAATCAGTGCCGCTATGTAGCGGATGTAAGCCTGATCCGGTGGCGTCTTGCCAGGGCCAATGGCCCAGACAGGTTCGTAGGCAATCACCAGCTGTTCTGGTTTCACCTGCTGGCCGATACCGGTCAGCCCTCCTTCGAGCATGGTACGAATTGTCTGTTCGATACGCGGCTGCTGCTCTTCAAACGAACCATCGCCGCGCTCTTCGGCGCTCTCACCCACGCAGAGAATGACGCGCATGGACTGGTGCAGAGCCTGCGTTGCTTTTTCGCCGATAATCTCACTGGTCAGGCGGTTGACTAATGCAGAATCCACGGGCAAACCAGCAGCTTCAGCGTAGCGCACCATCGTACTGGCAATTTCACGGCGCTCTTCGCAGTGACCTAACAGACTGGCAACACTGCCAAAGCGGGCCTGGCTGGAGGCAATGTTCAAAGAGGTAAAGGCACCGAAGTTGCCACCCGGTGAAACATCTGCCCGGTGGCAGCTCTGGCTGGCGATGCTCAGACCCGCCACAGAACCCAGTTGCCGCCACTGGTCCACGGCAGCAGGCAACAGTAAGTCAGAGACGATCAGAGTCAGGTTGTAGTGCTGGCTGTGATTAAGCTCCAGACGAATAATGTCCGATATCACGGACTGTATCCACTGCTCTGGCTCGTCATAATCACAGACGCCACCCTGAGAGCGGTTCACCTCAAAGCGTTTGAGGTTGATCAGAATCTCTTTTTTCTGCTCAGCCATGATCAGGACTCCTTACGCCCGAGGTGCATGGCAGCGCGGGTAAAGGCCATGGGCAGGGCCAGAATGTTGGGGTTGGCGCCAGTGTAACGTTCAGCATCAAGCAACGCTTCTTCAAAGGTGGCGCGTGTCTTACATCCCATGGATCGGGCCAGCCCTGGTTCCTGGGCGCCAACCACGTAGATAGCCTTGGTGTTCATCTCGGCAATATGGCCACACGAGGTCATGGAGAAGCCGTGGAACGGATGATAACCGTAGTTGTAACGGTATTTTTTGATCATCTCCTCGTCACGGGCGATGTACTCAATATGTTTATTGATATCAACCAGTGTGTTGTTGTATTCGGTCTGGAACAGATCGTAAAGCCTGCGGTAAGAGGGAAACTCTTCGTCGTGGAAGTAACCGTTACACAGTGAGGAGCAGATTACTACGCAGTTGTCGGTCATTACTCGTTTGTGGCGAACAATCTGGGCGGCGATAGCTTGCATCATCAGGACGGGGTTGGTGCCGTGGCCATTACCGTAGTGAAAATTTTGCGGCATGCCGAATATCATGATGTCGTATTGTTTCTCAGCCCAGTTGGCGTAGGTACGCTTGTCAGCAACTTCAAAGCAGATGGGCTGAATGTCCTCACAACCACCGGCATAGACGGCAATTTGCTGGGAAAACGTGTTCAGTACGGCATCAACAGTAAAGAATTTTTTGCCCATGCACTTCTCCATCCATTTGCCAATTTGGTCAAACTTGTGGCGCATAAGGCTGTCTTTGGAGACGGGGGTGAAATCTTCCCTGTGCATTACTCTAGGAATGTGGTGAGAGGCGATGCACTCCCAGTTGGTGATGCCGGTGGCGGTATGCTTATAGCCACCAGAATAACCGCCGTAGGGATTGCCCAGCGTGTGGCCGATCATGACGCACAGGTCCGATTCAAACACAGTGCGATTCATAACCACTTTGTCGCCGTACTCATTGCGACCCAGGTCTACCAGGTTATTCCAGTCTTCACTGTCATGGTTAACCACCTGACCTTCCCAGAAGTAACTGTTAAATACTTCTTCGCCGAGAATCTCCCGCAGCTCTTTTTCAGTGTTTTTGCGGTGCAAGCCATTACTGCAAATCAGGGTAATGTTCTTTTTCTCTACACCGGCCTTCAGGCACTCCTCAAGTACAACAGGAATAGAAATACGACGGTGAGCTGTATCGTGAGTGCCACCTTTTACCCGGTCCGGGAAGACAATGGTTACCTTCGACTCTTTATTAACCGTGGCGCTGATGGGGGGCATGCCAATAGGATTAAGAATAGCGTCGCGAGTGGCTGCTACGGGGTCAGCCAGGTGTTCCGGATCTTTTACGGTTTCGCCGGGAATAAAGATATCGGCACTCTCAGGCAGGCGGGCAGACATAAAGCCCGGGCCATATTCAAACTGAACGGTTTTCATTACAAGCTCAAGATGATGTGAAGGATTGACGTAAACTCAGTGGTAACTCAAACATAGCCCATCAACCGCCATTCAATAAATATAAATCCATAAACGTCTATTGAATGAAGCGGCTTAATGGCTACTTCTGTTAATGATCAGGCTTTGCCACTACTACCAAAGACGCGCATGATTCTGGCGGCATGTTCACGTGTGGTATCCACGGCAGTTAACACCGCTTCGTGGTAGAACGCTTCACTGCCACGGCTCAGTGTTTGCAGGCACTTGACGCCGACATCATGGGACATTGTTGTGAAATAATTGATTTTGCTGATACCACAGGCGATGGCCTCACCATAAATACTGTCGTCCAGTCCGGAGCCACCATGCATAACCAGCGGCACACTAACTTGCTGGTGGATAGCCTGAAGTCGTTCAAAATCCAGTTTTGGCTCACCATGATAGATGCCGTGTGCCGTACCAAAGGCCACTGCCAGGGCATCCAGATCAGCACCTTCTGCAAACAGTTTGGCCTGTTCTGGTGTGGTCAGCTGATCTTCTTGTGCTGCGGCTGCAACTTCACCAGCGACTTCTTCTTCACCGGTTTCAGCATTGCCAACCTTGCCAATTTCCGCTTCCACTGACGCGCCGTAGTGACGGGCAATTTTGATAACTTCGCGGGTATTGGCCAGGTTCTCTTCAAACGACAGAGCTGATCCATCGTACATAACCGATGAGAAGCCCAGACGAAGGGCACGGACACAGGTCTCAACATCTTTACCATGGTCAAGATGAAGAACAACCGGCACAGAAGCGGCTCTGGCCATCTGCACCGCGACCGGAGCAATAATCTCTGGTGGGGTGAAACGAAACTGACCCTGACCCAGATTGATGATAACAGGAGAGGACTCCTGCTCAGCAGCAGCAATCAAGCCCCTGAGCAGATTGACGTCGATGGCATTAAAACTGCCGACCGCGTAATGTTTGCTGACGGCATCGGACAGCACTTCTCTCATGGTAACCAGTGGCATAACTCTAACTCCTTTGGATTATTCTTTAATAAAATCAGCTAGCTGGGTCTGGTTCGGAATTCCCGCCCGCCCTCCTGGCTGGGTGCATTTCAGTGCTGCAACGGCACTGGCAAAGCGTACTGCTTCACTGCCGGTCTTGCCCTCGGCTACGGCTACTGCCAGTGCGCCATGAAATACATCACCAGCACCCGTGGTATCGACAACATCTACTTTGAACGCTGGTAAATGACAAAGTTGATCGTCTGCCAGCCAGAAGCAGCCACGTTCTCCCTGAGTGACATAAACAACGCCAGATGTATAACTCTGAGCTACCAGTAAGGCTTCATGCACATCACGTGGGGCCCGGTCTTCGGTCAGTTTGTTCAGCGCCGGCGTGGAAAAAGCCGCATGATCGGCCAGGGGCAGTAACTTGAGCAGGGCATCACCGCCCAGGTCTGCATCAATCACGGTTGGAATACCGCGCTCGCGAGCCATTAACAGCAGGCGTTCAGCACCTTCGGACCAGGTGCAGTCGCACATAACGCTGTCTACACCGTCGAGAATACTTTCATTGATCCATGACGCATCAGACAACATTCGTCTGTCTCTGTGTACAGTAATCTGTCGTTCACCGTCTTTGTCCACATGAACAACTGCATTGCTGGAAATGGCACCGGGAATGCTATGCAGATGATCAGTGGCAACACCCCACTGGCTCAGGTCTTTGATAATCTGTTGGCCAATACTGTCATCACCAATACGACTGACCAGGGACACGGTATGCCCGAGGCGGGCGGCAGTTACCGCAGCCGTGGCAGCAATACCGCCGCCGAGTTCGTAGTAGTCGCTGGAAAAGTATTTTGTTGCCTGGCTTGGAACGGATTCAACGGTGTAAAAGCGGTCCAATGTCGTATTACCGACACACAGTATCGATGCCATAGTCGTTATTTTTCCTGTGAACAATATATCTGGACGTCTGCCGCCGCGGCGGCTGCCCTGATTTCCCGGGAAGGTGCCTGATTGACAAACAGAGCATCTATTTTGCCAATATGGCCAATCTCGATTGGGGCAGAGGTGGAAAACTTGGTTGAATCAACGGCCAGAAACGCTTTTGAGCACCGCTCCATAACCATTTTTACGATGTGCACTTCGGACATATAAAAATCGAGCAAGTAACCTGCGCCATCGATAGCCCCGCAGCTGAAGAGCAGATAGTCAACCCGAATGCTGCGGATAAATGCTTCCGTTTCACTATTGATCAGACCGCCATTACGTTTCTGGATGGTCCCGCCGGGAATGATCACGTCAAAGTCAGATCCTTCATGCAGGATGTTGGCGACCTTGAGGCTGTTGGTGAAAATGGTCAGTCCTTTTTTGTGGGTCAGTTCGTGCGCTATGGCTTCCATGGTGGTGCCGATAGCGAGAAACACGGAGCTGCCATCCTTTATCTGCGCTACCAGTTCGCGAGCAATCTCTTTCTTTTCGTCGGTCTGCTGCACCTGTCGAATATTGTAATCAATGTTTTTGACTTCATTGGCTGCAACAACATCCAACAGTCTCGCGGCACCGCCATGATAGCGACCGATCAGGCACTGCTCACTCAGCAGGCGTACGTCACGACGGATCGTCTGCATGGAGACGCCGATCGCTTCTGCAAGCTCTTCGATGGTCGCAGAACCCACCTGATTCACATGGTTAACAATTCGGTTTAGTCGTGGGCTGTTCATAAGCTTTAGAGTCGCGTTACAAGATTCGTTACTCATCAAATAATGATGAGTGTCTGAATGTTTTTCGAAGATTATTTAAGTGAATGAATAATCCCAGAGAGGTCATCGGAATTCATTGATCGAGATCAGGTTTTCATCATATCTGATCATGTTGAGTGGTAATAAACGGTAAAATGCGTTGGTTAATGCACTTGCTGTCAGTCTGTAAAGCTGATGGAGGAGGCTGATTTCAGGTATGCGTTTGCTAAGAATCCGCCTGGTTTCTGTGATTTTGCTGGTAACAGATCCAGTTTTCTTTGAGAGGCTCTACTTGAGAGTGATTTAACAAATACGACAAAGCAAGCAAAATCGAAAACATATGATCTGTATCAATGTGTTCACAATTGTTTTCTGGGTATTTTTGTGCAACTTTACGCCAGCCGTACTGTGCCGGATTGTACATTAGGAGCCTTGTTTGCCAGATAAAGCCTCAGTGAATCTGGTATTGCTTTGTCGTCCGTCAACGTAGAGCTGAATATTACTTTTAAAAAATACGACAGAGTTGTTAATAGTGGAAAAATGCACCATATCCAGACGGAATTTTATTAAAAATTCAGCTTTGACCGCTGCTGTTACTGGTCTGACATTGACCACAGGGTGCTCCACTTCGGCAGAAAAGCCGCTGAACCCTAGTAAAAAACCCTTGTCCGATAAAACAAATATTCTGCTGATTACCTGTGATCAGTTGTCTTTTGATGCAATTACTGCCAACGGTAACTCCCATGTGAGAACACCGGGGATTGATCAGATTGTAAGTGGTGGCACATCCTTCGACGCTACTTATTGTCAGTTTCCTCTATGCAGTCCATCCCGGGCTTCGTTCTGGACGGGTAAGCTGCCCCATCAAACCAAGGTTATGGCCAATGATGCCCGAATGATTCACAACCGAACCACGACTATTGGCTCGTTATTCAGTGAAGCAGGCTATGAAACCAAACATTTCGGAAAAACCCACGACTTCGGTTCCTTGAGAGGGTTTGATGTGGCGCGGGAGAATCTCGAGCAGTCAGAAGACTTTCCAGAAGCCTTTCCCGAGCACTACCAGTCAAAGCGAGATCGGGTGACGGTAGAGTTGGCGACTGAGTATTTGCAACGCGAACACAGTGACCCTTTTTTGTTGGCTGTCGAGTTTTACAACCCTCACAATATTAATAACTGGATTGGTGCGTTCCATGGCCGATTTGACCGTATGCCGGACATGGGCGTTTTGCCGCCACTACGGGCCAATTATCAAAACAACGATCTGGCTAACCGTCCTGATTCCATCAAATATGCCTGTTGTACAACCGCGCGACAAAAGCAGGCAGCCCATTGGAGTGAGGACAATTACCGTCAATACCTGAAAGCTTATTATCATTACACGCAGATGGCCGACGACTGTGTAGGAAAAGTTCTCAATGCGTTGGCAAAATCGGACGCAGCTGATAACACACTGATTGTCTTTATGAGTGATCATGGTGATGGTATGGGCAGTCACAAGCTGGTGGCCAAATCCCACTTTTTCTACGATGAAGCCGCCAGGGTTCCTTTCGTGATGGCCGGTCCCGGCATTCCGGCCGGAAGACGGATCAGCAGTATTAGTGGATTGTGTGATCTGTTGCCAACGCTGTGCGACTACTCTGGCATTGCCTATCCGGATGACCTGTACGGCAAAAGCCTTATGCCGCTGCTGCAATCGCAAGAGGAACCGACTGATTGGCGCACCAGTATTGTCAGTCAGTGGCACACGTTGGCAGAGCGTTCAATTCAGCCGGCACGAATGCTCCGTACCCGTGACTTTAAGTACACCCATTATCTTGAAGATGGTGGTGAAGAGTTGTACGACATGAGCAAAGATCCGGGTGAGACCAGAAATCTGGTTAATGATCCGGCTTACCGTAGTCAGCTACAGGCTATGCGTCAGGAGTTCAGCAACTACCTTGAGCAGACTGGTGATAACTACCTCTTTTTAAAGGCTGACCCGGGCAAGGGAACCCGTGAGCATCAGCTGGGGTATCACCATCACGCCTGATGGTGAGCATCCATCAGGATCGCCCGGGTCTTGATGGATGATGATTGTCACTGGCTGTCTTTGAGTTCAAGTAACTTTTGTTCGTCCATCACTTTCCAGTGTCGGCTCTCTTTTTTCAGCACTCCGGCTTTTTTCAGCTGGTTGCAGATCCTGATCACTGTCTCCGTTTCACCACCGCAAAACTCACCCACTTCCCGGTATGTCCAGGGATAGTGGCCGTGGTGCTGGTGCAGGTAGGCAAGGGCATCCAGGACACGTTGTTTCATGGTGGCAGAGGTGGTGCGGAAAATTCTCAGTTCAGCATCTTTGAGTTCGCCGCATAAAAAGGTGGCCAGATAGCGAAATACATCCGGCACCTTCTGTTGCAGTTCCTCAATATGACTGAACGGGAAAAACAGGACCATGCAGGGTTTCAGTGCGATAGCAGAACCGTGATAGCGCTCCCGGGTTATCAGAGAGCGATAACCGAAGAAGCTGTTTTCTGAATAGATTCTCAGTAGTCGTTGTTTGCCGCTTGCCGATAGTTTGTGCAAGCTTACCAGGCCCGATTGCAGGTAATAGAATCCTGGTGGACTGTCGCCTTCGCGATAGATGGTTTCCCTCTGTCCACAGGAGCACTGTTGCCCGTAAGGAGCAATCAGATCGAAAAGCTGCCGGGCAGCAAGGTCAGAAAATGTTTGTTCCATAGGTGCCTATTAATGCGCAAACACAGGTCAGACGGAACTATTTTACTCCTTCGGCATATCTTGAGTCATGGGATATGGCATCAGTAGTAATATTGATCAGTTTTTGGGCAGTCTTGGATGGGTGGTGCACCCTCAGGGTAGGTTGAAAACCACAAAAGCACTCAGTAACGATCAGAAAATGAGTAAATTATGATTATAGTCATAAATAAATGCCTGCCTTCACCGTTACTCTAGCCATACACTTTTTTATTTTCATTCTGGATTAAATGATGGACGTCTTATATAGCTGGCTGCCTTTGGAAAGTATTATGGCGCTGAGTGCCTCTGAGCTGATTTTTACCCTGTTGATCGGTTGCATCATTGGGCTGGCTCTGGGTATGACTGGCGTGGGTGGTGGTGTCCTGATGATCCCGTTACTGCGTGGTGTGTTTGGTATGAGCCCGGTGCTGGCCGTGGGCACCGCCAGTTTATGTGCCTTTTTGATGAAAATAAATGCCGCTGCCATTCATATCCGCATGGGGAACATCAGCTGGCGCAAAAGTGGTTTGATGTTAGCCGGCGCTGTTCCTGCCACTTTTCTAACCACAAAAGTTATTGTGCGTATGTCGCAGAATGTACAAACCGCCGAATTGATCAACTCCACGGTCGATTTTATGGTAATCGCTGCCATTGTTCTCTCGTTGCTGAGTATGGTCTACAAGGATTTAAAAGCCAGTAAAAAACCGGCTCCGGTTGAGCAGAAAAACCCCGATGACTTGATTCCTATGCCTGATATTGCCCTGTGGCGACCACTGCTGGCCGGCGTTGGCTCTGGTATTGTTATCGGTGCCACAGGTGTTGGGGGTGGTGTCTTGTTGCTGCCGATTCTGACCGTGTTGTTGCAGGTGAATATCAAGCAGGCAGTGGGTTCCTCTATTGTTATTGCCCTGCTCTTGTCTGGTCTGTCAGCCCTGAATTACAGCGGTGGCGGGCAGGCCGATATGACCACGGCAATTGTTCTGATTGCCGGGTCTATGGTTGGTGTACCGATTGCAGGTCGTTTGGTTAAGGTGTTGTCAGAGACGTTATTGCATCGCATAACGTTGCTGTTAATTGCTACCAGTGCCTTGATGATGTTGTCGTCTTCTATTGGGTAGAAGATTTTGGTCAGTGAACCTGCTATTGAGCAGTTAAGGACAGTTACATTCATAAGAAGTCTAATAAGATGTCAGTTGTAAAAAAAACTCTCGGGCCACTGCTTACTGTTGCCATGAGCACTGTAGGTAGTGTTGCTGTAGCAGACAGTATTGAAGTGGGTGCTGAGTACAGGGATTTTAATCAACCCTACAGTCAGGATAATCTACAGGCTGCCTATATTGCCTTTAGCCTTAATCCTGTTGATGAATCACCATTGCAGATTGCTGGTAAGTTTGAGTATCGCTACATGGATTTCTCAGGCAAGAGGCATACCAACAACCGTTATCGGCAATCAGTTCATGTCGGTTATCAATGGGAGTTTGGTGATTTTATCTGGGCGCCAAAGATAGGCCTTCGTCAGCAAAGGTTCGAAAACAATACCGATGGGTTGGAGTACCGCTTCATTCCGGGCTTAAAATACCAGCTTACTGACGCCTCTTCGGTCAGCCTGGCCGGTTGGATGGCCATGGTGCAAATGCAGGTTCCCGTGCGTGAGGAGGAAAGTGACTCTGATTTGCGCAGCAATTACAATGACTATATTCACAAGTTGGAGGTTAAATTTAATCATCAGCTGTCGTCCACGAAATCAGCAGCCTTGGGCCTGTTTCACGAATTGGTTTACAAAGAGGATGAGCAGAGGGCTTATAGTGTTGATAGAAATGAGACCATAGAATTGCGTTTGTACTACAAACAAGATTTTGAAGTGTTCTCGCTGGAGCCTTATGCTCGTATCGATTTGACCCAGAGTCAGACCGATGCTCTGGGCAATGAACGCCATCAGAAAGCCAATCGCGTGGGGATCAAAGGGGAGTACCGAATAAGTCCACAATTCACTATGCTGCCGGAATTTTACATTAACGACAGCGAAGTCAATGATTGGAATAGCGAGGCAGAGAACCATCCCAATAAGTATTATTTCTTTTATAAACTCAGTCTGCAGTACAGCTTTTGATGGTAGATCGGCAGGAACGGTGCCATTGAGGCTGTTCCTGCCGATTTTTTC
>JAQFVO010001188.1 GCA_027942505.1 Endozoicomonas sp.
GGGGAAACGATTGATGATGTACCTGGTTTTGTACAAAGGCATTATACCAACCAGTTTGCTGATGATCAGGCAGAACGCATCAGACTGGGACTTGTTCATGAATGGCAGGCTGACTTTGTAGCATTTGATGACTTGAAATGGTCTTTAGATTGGCAAAACAGTAAGTCTACCCAAAAAACATGGGATGCTTTCAACATGATTATTGGTGGAACTCATCAGCCTGCCACCAATCGCTTGAAAACATACAGTTATGAGGAACAGAGCATTCAAGCTGATGCTGTCTTCAATAAAGCATTTACAACAGGTGAAGTCAGTCATTTTGCTACCTACGGCTTAAATGTCGAAGACAAGATGATCACCAATAATAATAATGGGATTGATCTGGAAACTGGTGAAGAGCTCACAGGTTCAAGTGCGGTTAGTAACTGGATGCCAGAAGTCGGCGTAACCAGTTTTGGGCTGTTTGCACAGAACGAAATCAGCCTGATGAATGACCGTCTGACGGTCACCCCCGGAGTCCGCTATGACCGATTTGACGAGACCATCGAACAAACTGATGGCTACAGCGGCCCCACGCCGAAAGACCAGACCTATAACAGTTTTACCGGCCGTCTGGGTTCCGTCTTTGAAATCAATGACACTTGGTCTACTTTCGCACAATACAGTCAGGGCTTTAGTACACCAGATATGTTTGCCAAGTATTTCAACTATGAAAAGATGAACGTAGTGGTTCTGGCAAACCCCGATCTGAAGCCTGAAGAAAGCAGCTCCATTGAAGTTGGACTGCGAGCCAATAATCATATGGGTGGCATGGAAGTGACGGCTTTTTACAGTGATTACACCAACTTTATTGAAGAAGCGGCACTGGAGTACAACAGTCCAACAGATGCAACGTTTCAGTATCGCAACCTTAGCGACGCAATCATCAGGGGAATCGAGTTCAAAGGCATGCTCTGGCTTGATACGGCGATTGGCGCTCCTCAAGGCACACGTTTCAACTCCGCTATTGCATGGTCGGAGGGACGTGGTACCAAGGAGGATAAAGGAGTAATACACGAAAACGAGCCATTAAACACCATCGCACCATTGACAGCCGTGTTCAGTCTGGGCTATGACGCACCCTCCGAAACTTGGGGTTCTGAAGTTATGTGGACTCTGGTTGCAGGCAAAGACAGTGATGAGATCTCAAATATAAACGATGTCAGCATGGGTGGTGACCTGGGCGAAGATAAATTCGCACCTTCCGGGTATGGTGTCGTTGATCTGACTGTCTACTACAAACCCCACGAAGATGTGACGCTTAATGTCGGGATCTTCAATGCGTTTGATAAGCAGTATTGGGTTTGGGACGATGTTCGCAATCTGACTCATACCTATGAGGGCCTCAACCGCTACACCCAACCCGGACGAAACTACTCCGTCAGCGTAAAATGGGAAATCTGATTTTTACCGCTTAAAAAAAACCAAAAGACGCACCAGCGTCTTTTGGTGCCCTGAAGATTTCTATGGAATTATTGTGGACATTGAGCGCCTACTCCCTGCTTCGGGAAGTTAAAGATGGAACCACGAGGACACGAAGAGCACGAAGGAAAAGAAAATCTCTTCTCTCTTCGTGTCCTTCGTGGTTCTATCCGAAAGCCATTGA
>JAQFVO010000564.1 GCA_027942505.1 Endozoicomonas sp.
CGGATGGCGCTGTTTATGGCAAAAAAAGTATACCTGCTTTGCCGATTTTGAAACCGGGTTTTCCTGTTGCAGATCAATCGTTTAATGGCAAAAAGTATACCAAAGGTATACCTCGTTTCCGGGTCTGTCACTAACGCAAAACCGCGCCGCCTCGCACCCGCAAAAAATTAAACATTGCAGGGACCCACGATATTTTCAGGTTGACAGTTTGAAAGCCGTATCCTATGAGAAAAAGTACTTTGTTTTCAATCATATAGAAGGAAATAAAAGCGGGAAAAAAGTTGAGGTCCAAGCCAGCTCACCCATAGTGAAAGTGTAAAAACATTAAACAACGCGAAGGAGATACATCATGGCTACCAACAAAAATACCAGCAAAAACACTGCTAAAAATACTGCAAAGGGAGATAAAACTATGGCCACTAAAAGCAATGAAAAGAAAGCCCAAAAAACTGATCCCAAAAAGTTTGCGGAACTGGCCAACATCCGGGTACCCAAAGCCCTGCGGATTCTGAAATCCATTTCCACTCTGTCTGACAAGGAACGATACGAGTACACCGATGAGCAAACCGTTGCCATTCTCACCGCCCTGAAAAACGCCGTTGATGAAGTGGCTCAATGTTTTGAAAACGGCGGCAAAAAGGATGAAGAGACGTTCCGCATTTAACCCCACATTCAACCCACCATGAAGCAGGCGACGATGCCTGCTTTGTCGAGTTTGATGATTATTCCTGCACTATCGGATCATGACCAAACACCGGTAAATCGTCACCACGCAACGTTTGCAGTGTGGGGTATGTGATCGTGTTGCCTGTGTCAAAAACATCGCCAGATCGTCGTAGAATCGTTCTGGCACAAGGTTCAATGATTGCCCACATATTGAAATGAACAGGTCAACCGATCGAACGAATGTTTGCTCAGGATTGACTGGGCCGGCATGCCCACCCGTCCGGGTTTGCGCGTCATGATCCAACGGTCAGATTGGTTCATGGCATGGATCAGGGCCGGGGAGGTGGTGACGGTATTCACTTTGAAGCCCTGCTTGCGGTACCGCTCGCAGATGTAACAGCGCAACTGGAAGCCAATGCCCAGGCCTTGATAGTCGGGCAAGACCACGGTTCGGTGCAGCCGTTTCAGCTTCTTGTTGCTCGGGTGGGGAAAGTGCAACACGCTGCACCAGGCCACCGGTTCGCCGTTGATCTCGGCAATGTACTTGTGGGCAGAGCGATTGTGGACACTGCTCAGATAGTGAAATGGCCGAAATAATTCCCATTCTGACTGCTCGGCTTGGCGGACATCGATGCGGATTTCAGGTCGCCGAAGACGCCTCCGTTTGAAAGTGTGCTGGTTGCAGTCATACACCCAATCCGGTTGCAGCCAATCGACAATATCGTAATGGCAGCTGACCGCGATAAACTGCTTGTCTTCCTTGCGAATGAACTTCTGGATAGCAGCACTGCCGATCCGGGCCACCTGACGATCCACGACCGAAGTGAACTCGTCGTATATCACCGGCTTATCCGATTCCAGAATCAGCCTGGCTAATTCTGCTCGCATCTTCTGACCATTGGAGAGTACCGCAAACGGCTTCAACCAGTCCGGGGGAGAAGAAAACCCCACCTTGCTCAGGGACTCGGTGATCTGTTTGGCGCTCAAGTCATCACGAAAATCGTCCACCACCGAATGGTCTGACCAGTCGAAGCCGGAGAACAGCTCAAAGTCCTTGAACACTTCCCGGGCAATGGTGGTTTTGCCAGAGCCACTGGCTCCGACAATCAGGCCGATATTCCACGGCTTGTCCTCGATGGGAATATCAACGTCGAACGCCTTCTTCACCGACTGGACATCAATATCAAACATGCCCTTGACCTTTTCGGTGCGAAAGGACGGTTTGATCGGTGATTCCACTACAAACTTTGCACTCGGCATTTCAGTCCCTTTTGAGTCAGTTCGTCGTAGATTTTCTGTTGATGGTTTTCGTCGTCGCACTCCACCAGGATATTGAACACCTCGTGGTATTCCTCACCGTTGGGTTTTTGCTCTGGTTCCGATTCAGGCGCCGGGTCATCAAACAGCGTTACCATGAAGTCGTCATCGAACCCGAGCAGGTTCAGATCAAAGTCTTCCGCTTGCAGTGCTTCCACTTCCCGAGACAACATGTCCATATCCCATGAGCTGTTCAGTGCGATGGAATTATCTGCAATGACATAAGCTTTTTTCTGCGCTTCTGATAAACCCGCCAGGACAATACAGGGAACGGTTTTCAGCTTCAGTTTTTTCGCCGCCATCAAACGACCATGGCCAGCGATAATGCCGTTTTCCTCGTCAATCAGCACCGGGTTGGTGAAACCAAACTCCTTGATTGATGAGCAAATCTGGATGACCTGTTCTTCACTGTGAATGCGCGAGTTGTTCACGTACGGGATCAGGTCGCTGACCTTGCGATCCACCATCGGGTATTTTTTCGCTGCCATGGTTAGCGCCTTATCTTGTCCGCCACTTTCTCGATGCCCCGGCTGGCGATGTAGCCGCCCAAACCAATCTGGACGATGGAAAACAGCTTCAGTTCCACCGCTTCCGACAAATCCGGTGCTGACCAGCCCAGCCAGCG
>JAQFVO010001226.1 GCA_027942505.1 Endozoicomonas sp.
AATCGTTAAGAATGCTGTCCAGGCGGATATGGGGCAGGCGGCCGCCGGCGCTCAGCGACAGGCCTTCTGGCGGCAAAAGGCGGCGCAGCTGCCACTGTTTCAGGGCCTGCCAGTCGGCCGCTTCAGGAATCTGCTCAGGAATCTTCGGGTGCAGCAACATGCCCGGACCTTGCTCCGTCATTCCCTGCAAGGCCTGAGCCCCCTGATAGTCGACGTAGCTGGTGGAGCGCACCGCGGCCACTGCCTCGCAGCGCACATCAATGGCATTGAACGTGGCCCGACGTCGGGCATCCTGCACCAGGTTGGCGGTCAGGGCGCGTACCGCTTCGTGCTGGTCGGGTAATACCTGGTCAATCTTGCTGGCCGCAAAGGCGACCCGGTCGATGCGTGGCCAGATCAACCTTCTGAGCAGGCTGTTGCGGCCGTAGTCAAAGCTTTGCAGCACCTGGGCCAGGGCCTGGCGCAGATCGTCGAACGCCTCCTGGCCGTGGTTTAATGATTTGAGCACATCAACCAGCACCAGCTGTCGGTCAACCTTCTGGAAGGTCTGGCTATAAAAGGGCTTGACACGCTCCTCCAGATAACGCTGATAGTTTTTGCTACATATCCGCAACAGGGAGTCTTGGGGTGCACTGTCCAACTGTTCAGCACGGAGACTGGCCAGTGACAGCAGGGGAACAAAGGGCCGTTCATTTTCGCCGCTGCACGGTGATGCATGCAGCCAGCGGCCGGGCTGGATCATGGTCAGGCCCGCCTGCTGGCAACGCCCGAGAAAGCTCAGTTGCTCCTGCCACAAAGCTTGCAATGCCAGCTCAGAGATGGGCATCAGCGGATCAAGGGCGTACAGCCTGGCAATGAAATCCCGGTCGGCTCCCTGGCGCATATCGCTTTGGTACAGCGCGTGGCACTGCTGACACCAGGTGGCGTAGTCCATATCCAGCATGGGCAGGTCCAGCAACCACTCGCCGGGGTAGTCACGAAGTTCCAGGTACAGGCGGTTGGTGCTCGAATTGCCACGGCGCAGCAGGCTTGGCTGGGAGCGAAAACGGATTTCCAGCAGGCAGCCGGACTCGCCCCGGGTCGCCTCGGGCCAGCGCCCCCGTGACAGCGCCTCAATACCCTGTTGATAAGGGAACATGGGCAGACTGTCCAATGTGGATAACTCGACGC
>JAQFVO010001236.1 GCA_027942505.1 Endozoicomonas sp.
GATACTAATCCATGGTCGTTGGAACAGATTATGAGTGATGGGTTTCCGCCGGGGCCGGAGTAGTTTTTTGTTGGGGGTTGGGGAAATGACAAGCAGATTCGTGCTCCCTCGAAGGGTCCGGTTGGTCTGGCTGTTTTTTTGTCTGCCCCATACGCGAAGAACCCGTCAGATGACGGGTTCTTTATGGGCTTTGCCGATTGAATGTCAGGCAACCACTTCTGGATTAGAAGTAGTAACGAGCCTGAAGGACTGCGGTGTCTTCGTTATCTTTACCGGCAGTCTCACCCTTTTCGTACTGGTAAGTGGCTGACAGCTGAACTGGACCCTGAGTGTAAACAACGCCAACTGGCATGGCTTTGATCTCTGTGTTCATGTCCATACCGTCTGCATTTTCGCCATCCAACTGAACGTAACCACCTTCAACTTTGATTGTTTCGTTCAACTGGTAGCTGGCGTACAGTTCCATACCGGCAGCATCGGCAAAGAAAACGTCGTCTACGTAACGGTTTTCCAAGTCAGAGTAGGTGAACGCAGCGTAGATCTTATCAGCTTCAAACTTGATACCAGCGACGGTAGAAGTAGCTTTGTAGCTACCATCAACAAAGGCAGTGCCAGCATCATCAGCGACCCTACCACTTACGTCAGCCTGGTTGTATGCAGCACCAAAGCTCAAACCCATCGGCAAGTCATAGCTTGCTGAGATACCGTAGGAGCTGTCACGAGCCAACTTAGCTGTTACCTGTCCAATGGTTGCTTCCTCTATAGTCGGTTTACCCAACTGAGTCTGGAGAGACAGGTTCAGTCCCATTCTGCTGTAGCTGTACTGCAACACGTCATCGGCACGTGCAGTACCGAGATCGTCGCCGTCTTCGCCATAGTATCCGGAAGCAGCGCCACTAGCAGGTGCAGCAGCGAACATATCGGTCCAGCCAGCTACCTTACCGTAAGAAGACCAGGCTTTACCAAAAACCACAGTACCCAGCTGTTCGTTCATGACACCAACATAGCCGAGACGGTTAGTCAAAAAACCATCGCCCATGTTGTCATCAGTAATGTCAAAGCCCCACTCAACCTTGGCAAAAGCGGTAGTAACTTCATTCAGCTTGTGCTCAAAGCCGAAATTAATACGGCTTGA
>JAQFVO010001245.1 GCA_027942505.1 Endozoicomonas sp.
CAATACGGCCAAAACCATTAATGCCAACTTTAATTGCACGGGACATAAGGGAACTCCGGAAAAAGCAGGGGGATAATAGAGAGGTAAAGAAAACCTGGTTAGTTTGCTACTGGCTCAGCAGACGATCCATATCTGTCTGGTATGCCTCTTTCAGACAGTTGGATGCTGCCAGGCCTTCGATTACGTTACGGCACCAGCCGGGTATATTGTCAGCAATGCTGTAATGAACCCACTGCCCCCGTCTTTCATCTCGGAATACACCCAGAGTACGTAGTTGCGCCAGGTGACGGGATATTTTTGGCTGGGACTCTTCCAGTGCCAGTGTAATATCACACACCCTTTGGGAACCATGACGGGCGATCAACAGCAAACAACGCAAGCGCGTCTCATCGGAAAGTAACCTGAAAAACTGGTGTGGTTGCATTAAGCTTATATACACATATGAATTTGCGCATATTTTAATACCAACATATCTCCTGTCAATAGCTCAGTGTCTGAATAATGGGCAGAGGGTTGCCCGCACACCTGATTCTGGGGCCGGCAGAGAGTTTGCCAAACGTTATGACGATTTTACCCGGAATTTACGCCATCCCGAAACACCCGCGAGTTGAGTCAGAGGCCAGCTCCAGCGTATTAACAGTGGGCTAATGTTGCGCACCCATCGTTTGCTCCATCAAACGACGATGAATTAAAAACTAATTAAGCATCATCAACACCTGTTCGATGGCTTGTACAACCATGGCTGTTTTCTGCGGATTCAGTGCATCCCGATGCGGTGACGAGAATGCCCTTATATCATTATCAAAATATGCTCCGGAAGCGGCGGCAAACTCATCACTCAGTGCTGCACGGCAGAGAATATCGGAACCAACTGAGATATCTTTGCCCGCCACACCAAACCCTTCTTTAACCATCTTGCTAGCCAGCATTGACCCCGGGTTCACTGCAATGATGGCCGGGCCTTTGTCTGTGAAAGACAGAGCCATATCACGGGACCACATGGTCAGTGCCAGCTTGCTCTGGG
>JAQFVO010001259.1 GCA_027942505.1 Endozoicomonas sp.
GGAACTGTCCTGAAATAATTTCCACATTTCAGGACCCATCCTACAAAAGCCCAGCCGTTTGTGATTTTGCGGGCAACGGTCTTCAAACCTATTTGATGGTACTAGTAAGCAAGTCCTTTAAAAATTGTACTCTTCTTTCATTCGCGACCCTCTCACTTGTTTCCCGCGCTGCTTCTTTGCTCAAGCCTCTTCTCAAAGCTGTTAAAAAGGCCTTGTGCTTTGCACTTGCAACGCATCGGGCCAGCTTGCCTTTAATGGATGCGCAGTATTTGGCCTGAGTTTTGGCTCTGTTGAGCCTGCGCTTTTCGGGTGAGTACCTGACCCTCTTGCCTCTATCGGATTTTAGGTAGCTGGCTTTGCTCTTCTCGCCTTTGTCGGCTGTCTGGTAATTTTGTGGGCTTTCCCTGAGTTCTGCGTATAGGGGGCCTTCAGCCTTGGCCTTGTTGCCTTCTACGTCGGCAAAGGATTCGACCTGAATGTTGGCTCGGCCTGCCTGATCGGCCCAGGCGTATTTGCCGGTGCCTGCCATGTACGCTGGCAACGTGTACACTGGTACAGGCTCATCGGAACGGGAAGATTCCGTTGCTGCACACTTGACAGTGTCAGTCAGAAGTTGACGTAGTGTACTGGGCCGTTTAACTAACATGATCCCGCTGTCGGGAAATGAATGAGAGATTGAAATATTATTCAGCGTGCGCACAGAACCGGGTGCGTTGGTTGCTGCCAACCTGAGATATCCGGCACTGGACAGATCAATCATCTCGACAGAGCATCCTGACCCGCCCAGGTATAACGATGATTTTCCAGTGGGTGGTGGGAGTAATCCCTGCCCCCCCTCTAAACAGGAGTAGTCCGCGATGAAACCCCGGGTCGGATCAAAACTGTTCATTGAATTACTCTGTTTCAGATTCAGGTAGCAGAGAATTTACGATCAAATTCGTGGACAACCGCCGCATAAACTTCGGAGTAAAGTACTTAATGCCAGCGATTTAGACCGCAAATATGAGCATTCGTGGACTGAGACTGCTCACTCTTGAAAAAGT
>JAQFVO010001274.1 GCA_027942505.1 Endozoicomonas sp.
ATCGACAAAAACCCGTTCGACGCACTGCTCGTGGAACTCCTGATGATCACGGAACGAACAGACGTACCTCAGCAGTGCCGCCTGATCAATGGGCTTACCGCGATAACTCACCACCAGCGTTCCCCAGTCTGGCTGACCGGTAACGGGGCAGTTGGACTTCAGCAGGTGTGTGTGCAGGGTTTCGCTGATCACCCCGGCATCGGCGTTATCATGAGCCAGCAGTGCCGGATTGTACTGGTAACAGTCAACGTCAACGTCCAACTCATCAATACTGATACCCGGCACCGCATCAAACGCCCGGGCGGCAAACTCATCGACAGTGAACAGCTGCACCTTGACCGGTGCTTGTGCCACTGCCGACAGGTCAGCCGTCAACCGTTCAGCAACGCCGGCAGCGCTGGCAAAGTGAGACTGATTAAACGAGTTGAGATAGAGCTTGAATGACTTCGACTCAATCAGGCAGGGCGAGTCACAGGGCAGTTCAAACTGCGCCACCCGCACAACAGGCTTACCTTGCGGGGTTAACCAGGACAGCTCATAACCGTACCAGAGGTCACGACCATAAAAAGGGAGTTGGCCCTGATCAATCCCCAGCTCCTCACGCTTCTCTTTGCGTTCGATGGGAAAAAGCAGCGACGGATCGTATTGAGATTTATATTCACTGGCTTTGCCCAGCGGCGAGGCGTGTAACGTGCTATTCATTTTTCCAGACAACCATCAACTTCTCAGGCCGCGACCAGTTTTCAACAAGTACAGGCTGTAGGCACCGAGTAACAAGATAACCGCCAGCGTCACCAGGTAAGAAAACCCTGAGAAACCGGCCAGGGGGCTATCAATACCACTGCCCTCCCCCAGAAGTCCATAGCGGAAAGTATGCACCTGGTAAAGAATGGGATTAACCATAGACACCCGCTGCCAGAACTCGGGCAAAATATCGATCGAGTAAAAAACACCGCCCAGATAGGTCATCGGTGTCAGGACAAAGGTGGGAATGATGGCAACATCATCGAACTTGCGGGCAAAAACACCGTTAATAAAGCCGCCCAGGGCAAACACCGTGGCCGTCATGACCACGGCCAGAACCGTCGCCAGCAGGTCATGAATCTGCAGATCAACAAAAAACAGCCCCAGCCCCATAACAATGGCACCGGTAATTACCCCCCGGGCCACACCACCGAGGACAAAACCGGCCAGAATAATGACATCCGGCACCGGGGCGATGAGTACCTCCTCAATGCTGCGCTGAAATTTATGGCTGAAAAAACTGGAAGCCACATTGCTGAAGCTGTTGGTAATGATCGACATCATCACCAGCCCCGGCAGCACATACGTCATGTAACTGAAGCCACCCATGGTGCCAATGCGCGAACCAATAACAGCGCCAAAAATAACAAAATAGAGCACCATGGAGATCGCCGGTGGCAGCAAGGTTTGCGGCCAGATACGCATAAAGCGCCGGACCTCCTTGGCGAATATGGTGACAAAAGCCACCCAGTGATAACGATACTCACCGTTGACTGGCTGCCCTGCACTACTGTTAATACCTGACATTAGGCCGCATCCCCTTCTGAGGCACCTTGAGTGCTTGCTCTGGTCATCTTCATAAACAACTCTTCAAGCCGGTTATTTTTATTGCGCATGCTGGCCACCTGAATCTGGGAGTGGCTGAGCTGACGAAACAGATCGTTAACGCCGATATTTTTGTCCACCTCCACCTCCAGACAGCGGCTGTCGATCTGATTGACCCTGTAGCCAGTAAACGTCGGCAGTTGTTTGATCGGCTGGCGCAAGTCAAGAACAAAACTCTCCTTATGCAACAGGCTCAATAACTGCTTCATGGTGGTGTTTTCCACGATCCTGCCCTGGTCAATAATGGCGATATTGCGACAGAGTTGCTCAGCTTCTTCCAGGTAGTGGGTGGTCAGAATGATGGTCGTGCCACTGGCATTGATCTCCCTGATAAAATGCCAGAGACTTCGGCGCAGTTCGATATCAACCCCCGCCGTGGGTTCATCAAGAATCAGCAGCTGCGGCTCATGAACCAGCGCCCTGGCAATCATCAGGCGTCGCTTCATCCCCCCGGAGAGCATCCTGGACTGGCTAAAGCGTTTGTCCCATAAACCCAGCTTTTTCAGATAGTGATCAATGCGCGGGCGGGCCTGACGGGCAGACATCCCGTAATAACCCGCCTGGCTTATCAAAATATCTTCCACCTTCTCAAACTGGTTAAAATTAAACTCCTGCGGCACGACCCCCAGTGATCGCTTGGCTCGAACCAGGTCGTGCTCAATATCGTAACCAAAGACGGACACACTGCCGGCGGATTTGCGCACTAAAGAAGAAATCACCCCGATCGTGGTGGATTTACCCGCACCATTGGGACCTAACAGGGCAAAAAAATCCCCTTGAGCAACCTCCAGGTCAATTCCCTTCAGGGCGACAAAACCGTTGTCGTACGTTTTTTGCAAATTTTTTATGGCCAATGCTTGGGTCATAATGGTCAGCCTTATTCTCAGCCGTGAGAGCGGCGCATGTGATCGTTTTTAATAGTTGATTATCAGGCTGTTGATGGTTAAAAGCGAGACTCTTCGAAGACCAGGAAAATAGTAGAAAAAACCAGACAGCTGCCATTCTCGCGCGGGAAGCTGTCACAAAAAACATAAGAGCCTCATATGGCTCGTCCCGTTTTGCAAGAATCGGTTCAATGTCGGGTATTTTTTGTCAGTCTTTCAGGATATTTTTGATTTTTTTTGTCTTAGTTGGCTCCGGTTAATTTTTTTCATGGTATCCGCTAATGACTAATACAACTATTTTGTCTTGCCCCCCTGCCCCTTGCCTTGGAGCTGGAGCCAGTCACGACTTGGATTGTTGCCCGATTTGTTACGAGGGATTTTTCCAACAGCGCGATGTGCTTGTTACGCCCTGCAATCATCGTTATCACGAGTATTGCATCACCAAATGGCTTAAAACCACGGCCATTGGGGAGCGAACCTGTGCAATGTGTCGCAGTATCGCAGTACCACTGGTTCGTGAAAGTTCATCTCTGTTCGATGACAAAGAGACTAATCCGTTCGTTGAGTCGCCAATACTAAGGTCTG
>JAQFVO010001309.1 GCA_027942505.1 Endozoicomonas sp.
CCAGCAATCAAAATAGTCTGTTATGACCCAAACTTCACTACAGTCGTACGACGAGCGATTGTGATGAATGAGGAAATACTGCAACAATTGACCCTGATTCAATTTGTTTCCATACCCATGCAAAAGAGTTACGTTTTAGACCAGGGAAGGGTGGGTGTTTTTGTAAGTGCAGACACGGTTGAGGCGGGGCATGTTTCTGATGTTACGATATTTGCAGCGTTAACACCCTCACTATTATGTTTGTTAATGCGCAATGGCCAACTTCACAGCAGCTCTATAAATTCACTGAAGATTAAATTATCCAAGGTTTGGCGTGACAACCCACACAAATTTATAGAGCTGCTTGCTGCCAAAAATAAAGCCGGAACGCCTGGTCTTTTTCTGGCGCTACAAAATGCACATCAAGAAGTTGTTAAAGCTTATTTGGCGGTTATTAAGGAGCTGCGAGACATCATTGATCCAGAAACCATATGGGAATTACTCGCTGCCAAACGAGAAGATGAAGCGCCCGGTCTTTTAATGGCACTAAAAAGTGGTCATCACCAAGCTATAAGTGCTTATCTCGAGGGTATTAATCAGCTTCGAGAGGTCATTGAGCCGAAAATCTTAAAGGAGCTGCTCATTGCCAAACCAGAGGGCGAAGTGCCCGGTCTATTTGCGGCAATGCAAAATGGTCACCATGAAGCTGTCAGAGCCTATTTGGAAGGCATTATGCGGCTACGAGACGTGCTTGAGCCAGAAGTCATAAAGGAGCTGCTGGCAGCCAAAGCGGGAGATGGCGTATCTGGGCTTCTTATGGCGCTCCATAATGGCCATCACGAAGCCATCAGTGCTTATATCGAGGGCATTAAGCAGTTTCAAGGCATACTTGAGCCAGCAGTTTTATGGGAACTGCTCGTCGCCAAAGGTAGAGATGGAACACCTGGTTTTGTTGCGGCACGGCTATCAGGTCAGGAAAAAGCCATCAGAGTTTATGTCATGGGCGTTAAACAGTTTGAAGGTATAACCAGACCAAGAATCATAAAAGGGTGTGGTTCCCTTGGAACGACGCTTTGACCAAGAAAATCACGAGGTTGAGCCACAAGAAGATAGGAAACGG
>JAQFVO010001330.1 GCA_027942505.1 Endozoicomonas sp.
AATGCTTGAAATGACAGATGCAGACCTGCCAATCCCCCTGGTAATAAACAAAAGGTTCCCCATCTTGAGAGGTCAAAAGCAAAGGTGTAGATCTGGCAAAGGAATGGTGTCATTTTGATGGGCAAGGCACTCTATCCTACATGTAGGATTATAACCAGGGGGATTGGCAGGTCTGCATCTGTCATTTCAAGCATTTTGAGCAAATTTGACCATTGCCTTACACTGTACACCTTAAAAATGCATTTTTTTGCATCAACCTGAGCAAATCTAAATAAAGACAAACCTTATAAAATTTCTGAGCCCTGAGTAACAATAATTTTGACCATTGTTAAATGCAGGTTCAAAGGAGTACAGTGTGTGTATCCACGAGGTTGAATCTCTTTCACTAGTTTATAAAACTTACATGAGTAAATCCAAGAATTCCATCTGACAAATTTTCGATACTTCACCCAGGCTATGCAGGTTCAAGAACCGCTCGTAGCCTTCGACGAGGTACTGGAGGTCTTGCAGAAAATTATCAACCTCAACCTCCATGGCCTGCAAGACCTCTGTTCTTTGCGAGGACATACTCAATAATTTGTTATGGCCCGGCGCCAGGCATAAATCCAGAAGCCGGCCGCGCTGAAAATAATTCAGTACCCGTTGATTTTGTGCGTGCAGCCACAGAAAGCCCTGTTCCACCCTGCCAAAGGTGGGGGCGCAGGGTTTATTGGCAGCACACGCCGTCAGGGCAGTGGCATAATCCAGGGTTGGCTTGGTGTACCGGGTACTCCAGTGTCCTGTTTGGTCGCCGTCCAGCAGATAGGCGCCACAGGTTTGGTCAAAGTTACCGGCTAACAGGGTCACTTTGGACAGAGATCTGGCTTGTTCTGCGGTGAATGGAGCGTCTGATCTCATGCAGGGCTTGCCAGACTGTTTCAGCATAATGGCGATATGGTCGTTATTTCCCCCATTCTTAAACACATACCCACCGGCCCGATTGATAATTGCCGGTTCCAGCATCCAGGGGTCGGCGTTGATTGCGTGAATAATGGCACCCTTAGGTATGGACGATGGGTCAGCTACTGGTTTATCAACATAATACGCCTCACCAGTAGCTAACCCTTCACTGACCACCTCACCGGCACACAGTGGTTGGTCTGGTGGACTACCGCTGAAGCTGGCAGCACCGAGCAGTGCGGTGATCGGACGCACCTGAACCAGGAAGAGTCGGTCTTCCCGATCCACGGCAAACTCAACATCCACAGGGCAGCCAAGCAGGTTTTCCAGTTGCACAATATAGTGCTTGAGTTGCTCTGTGATGCCCGCAGGCAACTCTTCTGCCGATGACCCTTCGTGTTTCTCTTCGGTGAATCCTTCGGTGGTTTTTTTCAGGACGAAGTGGGAAGTAACCCCTCCCGGGCTCCACTGGATGGGATCGGCGCCGTCACGCTTGATCTGGTAACGGTGAGGTTTGATCGAATAGGTCCCTGCAACTGCACCCCGGGGTTGCCCTGGTGCGTACTCGATCCGGAGGGTATCCTTCTTTACAGAGGTATGGCTGTGCACCACACCGCCAAAATGGCAATTCAGATAAGTTTGCATAATCAGAGCCACGGGTTGTGGCTTGCCATCGGGGCACAGTGCTGGCTGATAGCCTGAGGCCAGAACCTCCAGACAGGATTTGAGAATATTCCCACCGCTGTGCAGACAGGACTCATATTTACCGGCCTGGGCATCCCCGAAAGCATCTTCTTTCAGCCCGGAGCTTCTGATAATGACTGGCTGGCCTGGGTTGGCCAGTACCAGTTCTTGGTACATATGTCTAATTTCATCGGCAACGGGCAGCATGTCCACCTTTTGTAAAAAATCATCACTGATCAGTAATTTTCTCAGAGCATCAAGCCATTTGGCCTGATTGATCCTGTCCATGGCAGGGATGCTGTCTTTTAAACTTTCCAGAGTAACCGGCTGGAGTTGGCTGGCATCAATGCCGCCGGGGTGGAATTGCGCCAGAAGTTGCGGCTCAATCATAACACTATCAATGGCTTGCAGCATGGTGTACGGGATGACGTTGAAATTGGGAACAGGCAGACCGGCTTCCGTCATCACGGTCAGAAATTGGCCTTTACCGCCCACACAGCTGCGATGCCTGCCAGCCATGGAGGCGGCTCCGTTCAGACTGGCAGGTGGGGTGGGGGTTCTCACTAAACTTGGTTCAGGCTTAATATTCCTCAGTGCAGAGGAAGAGCCTGATTTTGCCTGAGGGCCACCCGATACGATGTTTTGCGTAATTAAATGGCTGTTATCTTT
>JAQFVO010001352.1 GCA_027942505.1 Endozoicomonas sp.
ATCAGTCGCGCGAGCTGATTATTTTCCTGGAAAAATTGACGGCAACTGCCGACTATAACAACCTGATATCCAGACCAGCACTGGCGCAACGGGTCATTCACACGTTATTGTCCGTTATTGGCAATGAACAGATTCAGACTAATGCCCTGACCCTGATACACGATGCCATCAGTTCCTGCGGCGATCGGGTAATCCTGGCTCTGGACGATCTGGAAACTCTGGAACTGCAGTCCAGTGCAGAAGAACTGGCCGTCAATCATGAGGATCCCTCGGAATTAATCGCCCTGGGTCGGAAAATGATGCTCGCAGAGAAGGTAAAACGCATCGCCCAAACCCATGCTGAACGCCTCCGGTGGGTTGATGAAGTGGAGGTAGTACTTGCCTATCAAATTGAATTAAGAAAACACCTGGAGCTTCCCGGGGCAACGGAGCGTATGCTTTACAGACCCTGCGCCCAGGTTTCAGATGAGAATATCAACGAAGCACTGGTTCAATTGCACCGTAGCTGCACTGAGAGAGAGTTGGCTGAATTCCTGAAAGTCTGGACCCCCTGGCAAATCTATCAACGCCACTTGGCTATTCCGCGATTTGACCAGCTCCCGCGTCAATCAGTAGATCAAATCAGGGAGTGTCCCATCGACCGTGAAATAAAGGTTGAAATGGTTATGCTGAACAATACCCACATGACTTATCAGGCTCTTTGCAGTGCCTACCGGTTAAACGGTAATAACCCACTGACCAACTCCCCTCTGGATTGGTCTGCGGTGGTTCGGCTGACCGAAGCCGATTGTCGCAAAAAGCAAAAAAGCGTTGAACCACAAAGACACCAAGGCACAAAGGAAGCCTTTTTTGTCCGCCGGGCGTAGCCTGAGCAGGCTCGGAAAAAACTTTGTGTCTCTGTGTCTTTGTGGTTCCCTTCTTTTCATAGCCTTTTGCGACGCCATCCTCCGAGGGAGTCTTTGTTAATCTTCCCCTTCGTTGTAAAGGTCAATGATGTCACTATCAGCCTGACGGCTGCTGTCGTTTCTAACAGCGGCCAGCTGGGCCAGATAGTGCTCATCAATGTTGCCCGCCACATAGTGACCATCAAACACTGAGCAGTCAAAATCACCAATGGCAGGATTGAGGGAAGAGACGGCTTTTTTCAGATCGCCCAGATCCTGAAAAATCAGTTTATCCGCACCGATCAACTGGCAGACTTCATCATCACTGCGACCGTGGGCAATCAGCTCTGCCCGGGTGGGCATATCGATACCATAGACATTGGGATAACGAATGGCTGGCGCTGCAGAACAGAAGTAGACTTTATTGGCCCCGGCATCCCGGGCCATCTGAATTATCTGCTCACAGGTGGTACCACGCACGATGGAATCGTCCACCAGCAACACGTTCTTGCCGGCAAACTCCTGACCTATGGCATTAAGCTTCTGGCGCACCGATTTCTCGCGGATCGCCTGCCCGGGCATGATAAAAGTGCGGCCGATATAGCGGTTTTTCACAAAGCCTTCGCGGTATGGCAGACCCAGCCGGGTGGCCATTTCCAGGGCGGAATTACGGCTGGTGTCGGGAATGGGCATAACCACATCGATATCGTGATCAGGCCACTCTCGCAAGATCTTGTTTGCCAGCGTCTGCCCCATACGCAGACGCGACTGGTAAACAAAGATCCCATTCAGGCTGGAGTCAGGCCGGGCCAGGTAGACATATTCAAACATGCACGGTGTCAGCGTACCCGGTACACACTGGAAACTGTGCAGCTGACGTTGCTCATCGATATAAATGGCTTCACCAGGGGCGACATCGCGCACCAGTTCAAAATCCAGGGCGTCCAGCGCCACTGACTCAGATGCCAGCATGTACTCCGTACCCTGCCCGGTCTCCCGCTTGCCGTATACCAGTGGGCGAATGCCATTGGGGTCGCGAAAACCGACCATGCCAAGGCCGTTGATCAGGGCAACCACGGCGTAGCCACCTTCACAACGCTGGTAGACACCGGTTACAGCACGAAAAATATCGTTGGCCCGGGGGTTATGCTTGCCTGCCTTGGCCAGCTCATGGGCAAATACGTTGAGTAGAATTTCTGAATCGGAGCGGGTATTGATGTGGCGCAAGTCGCTTTCAAACAAGGATTGCTTGATAGCACTGGCATTGGTCAGGTTGCCGTTATGGGCCAGGGCAATGCCGTAGGGGGAGTTGACATAAAACGGTTGCGCCTCAGCCGAACTGGCTGATCCCGCCGTCGGGTAGCGAACATGACCAAGGCCAGAACAGCCGTGTAACCGACGCATGTGACGGGTTCGGAAAACATCCTTGACCAGACCGTTATCTTTACGCAGGAAAAAGTGACTGTCATCAAGAGTCACCATCCCCGCTGCGTCCTGTCCTCTGTGTTGCAGCACAGTCAGCGCATCGAACAACAGCTGGTTTACATTCACCGTTGCCGAAATACCGACAATTCCACACATGTAGTCGTCCTCAGGATTGATCAGTACATAGAGTTAGCGGGGATTGCCAAAGGTATATCTGCCTGTTAAAAACCCGGGCAACCGTAACACCCGATCACTCAGGTGCCGGCATCATACGCTAAATGGTGAAAAGACGAAAACGGCCAGACCGGCAAATTGGCAAAAAGATTTTCTGACCCCCTGTCGTGCGACAAATCTGTGTACGGCTCAAATCACTGCCTGCGTGACCACTCTATTTCTGTATCAAAGGTCCCATTAACGCCACAACCGTATCTTTCGACCAGTCAGCCAGCAACAGAAAATGTGGCAGAAGTACCGACTGACGCCAGGCCTGATCCTGTTCCAGCGGGGCCAGTGTCAGCAAGCCAATAATAACGGTCACCAGCAGACAGCCACGCAAGCCACCAAAAACCATGCCCAGAACTCTGTCAGTACCGGAGAGGCCGGTCATCTGAACCAACCCGCCAATCAATCGATTGATCAGCGCACCCACCAACAGCGTAGCGACAAACAACAGCGCACAGGCAACCATAACGCGCACTGACGGGGTATCGATATAGGGTGTCAAATGAATCGACAGCGCACCACCAAACGACCAGGCGACAAAGATGGCAGCCACCCATATAGCCAGGGAAAGAATCTCTTTGATAAAGCCGCGTCGCAAACTGACCAGCGCAGAGACTATAACAACACCGGCAATCAGCCAGTCAATCCAGGTAAAAGACAATCTCAACTCCTTAACAGTAAAGAATCATTTCGCATTCATTGGTTTTCTACAGAATACGGAGTTTCCGTCAGTGAGCAATTTTTTAGCGTGAAAGTAGATGAACGGGCGCTACTCGCTATCCGCAAAAGTACAGGCGGTGGCGGGTCACGCAAAAAGCATAAAAGCCTGGAACCACGAAGGACACGAAGAGTACTTTTTTCCTCATAGTAAGTAATTTTCCTTCGTAGCTGTTGGGATTTCACGCAACGCTCCCCGATAGTTTGTTCGTGGGAGCGTTGCGTTACATCCCAAAGAACGGCTAAGAAAAATCCGGAGACAAACAGTTAGTAGAAGGGAACAGTTATGAAATCCGACAGATTTCTTTGTCACAGGTTGTTGTTAGGCTTTTTGGACGTGACTTGGCACAACGTCCTAAAACAATTCAATCCTCGACCAACAGAAACTTCATATAACTTCATAAACTTCATATAAAACTTCAAGAAAATTTCTGTATCAAATATTAAGGTCAGGAGAATAAATCCAGGAAAAACTTCTAAGCATCAGGTCAACAGGGACCGTACCCCAAACCGACACAGGTGGTCAGGTAG
>JAQFVO010001380.1 GCA_027942505.1 Endozoicomonas sp.
TCAGCAAGGCTTATCGCGAAAAAGTTAAAAATTTGCTGGATGCAGGCGATGTTAGTTCAGCCTTGAAGATGAGAGAGCAATTAGATACTGTGCAGCAAACGTTACAAGCGGATTTTGCCGTTTTGTATAAAAACGGTGCTGTGGCGCAAGTGAAATCCGGTTCAGTAGCAACGGACCTTCCCGGGCAGTTGTCGTTGGCTTATAAAAACCAGCTGATTACCTGCTTTGAGGCCGGCGACATGGCACAGGCCCTGGGATTGCTGGATCAGGTCAAGAGTCTGCAGCAGCATGTGGATACTCTGTTTCTCCTACCTTAATGAGTGTTTTACTCAGAAATAATGGGCACCGGCCAATTACTGTTGGACCGGCAAAAAGGATGTTTCTTCCTGCGGATCGACTGGTACGGTTGATCCGGTAAAACCTGGTTTACAAGAGGTTGTAAATGAGCCAGACAAGCACGCTATCGATGCCTACACAAACGTCTCTGATTGAGCGGATTGGCAAAAAAATTCCTGACCCTATCGTGATTTTTATGGCGTTGTTCGTTATCACCGCATTGATGTCGGTGATGATGGGCGGTCATACCTTCAGCAGTATTGGTGCTGACGGCAGTCCGGTGGATTATGCCATTAAAAACATGATGACCGACGACAATGTCCGCTGGATTTTTGATAATGCCATTTTGCAAAACTGGCTGGCGTTCGGTAACGGTGTGCTTGGCATTATCCTGATTGCCGTGCTCGGTGTCGGTATTGCTGAGGAATCGGGCCTGCTTGGAACGCTGATCAAAAAGGCCGGCTCGCATATCAATGAGCGTTTTCTGCCATTGCTGCTGGTCTTTCTCGGGATTATGAGCAGTGTGGCGTCGGACGCCGGTTACCTCATCCTGGTGCCGCTGGCCGGTATGCTGTACGCCGGTATTGGCAAGAACCCATTGATTGGTATGGCGGCGGCATTTGCCGGTGTGTCTGCCGGTTTCAGTGCTAACCTGATTCCGGCGACGCCTATTGATGCCATTATGGGCAACAATGCGCAACTGTTTGCCGAGACTCAGGGCGTGCCCTTCACTGATGCTGCCGGCACAGCTTTGAACGCGCCGACCATGAATTACTATTTCCTGGCTGCTTCGGTATTCGTGCTCGGTGTTGTCGGTGCCTGGGTCACTCGCCAGTTTATTACGCCGCGGCTGGAAAAGATGAGCTACATCATCCCCGAGGACATGGATCTCAGCGACTTCCGGGTTAAGCCGGAAGAAGAGCGGGGCATGAAGATGGCCGGCGTTGGTGCCATTGTTGCCGCGCTTGCCATTGCGGGCCTGTGTATGGGGCCGCTGGCTGCGTTCACTAACGACCAAGGTCGTGTTATTACGCCATACATGAATAACATGGTGTTGCTGATCGTCCTGTTCTTTGTCATCACTGGTGTGTTTTACGGTGCGGCTGTAGGCAAGTTCAAGTCGGTAAGCTGTGTCGTCAAGGCTATGGTCAAGCAGATGAACACCATGGGTTATATTCTGGTGCTGACCTTTTTCTCCTATCAGTTCCTGGCGTTGCTGGGTGCTTCCGGACTGGGAACCTACGTCACTTACCTGGGTGCCAGCGGGTTGCAGGCCCTTGGCCTGGACTCTGTACCAGTGCTGCTGCTGGTTGGTTTTGTTATCGTGACTGCTACCATCAACCTGTTGGTGGGTGGGTTAACGTCCAAGTGGATGCTGCTTGGTCCGATTTTCATTCCGATGCTCTACCAGGTAAACCCAACCATGACGCCCGAAGTCATCTCAGCGGCGTTTCGAATTGCCGATTCCAGTACCAATATCATCACACCAATGATGAGCTATGCAGGTGTTATCCTGGCCTTTATGCGTAAATACAAGCCGGAGATGACCATTGGTGATCAGATCTCCATCATGATGCCGTACTCCATCGCCTTTATGATTATCTGGACAACCATGCTGATCGGGTTTTTCAGTTTTGGAATTCCGATGGGCTTCTGATTTTTGCACCACGAAAAATAGCTTTTCCTTTGCTGAGAAAGAAAATTACCGCGCAGACACAGAGGAAAGGCTTTTCCTCTGTGTCTGCGCGGCTAAAGCCTTCGAAGGTGACAAACTATTGTCATGAGCATTTATGTCCTTCGTGGTTTCAATACCTGCAACCACCGATAAAACTGCTACTGCCTCTACCGACTCAAACGTCAAACATCCAGTTGGGCTCGCTCTGTGAAGGTTTCTCCGAACACGACCTCAAATAGTTGTGGTAAACGTTGTAGCAAACACAGCCGACTAAACCGGTTGCAAAGCCAACTTGCAAGCCCTTGAGAAAACTGTCGTCGTAGTTTGGGAAACTGGCTGCACTAAAGATTGCGCCCAACAACGATGTAGCGGATACCACGAGAAACTGCCTGGCGGACTGACTAGCAACCGACTGTGTTATAAAGCGGCAGCAGCTGGAGTTGTGCGCGCAAGTTACCGCTCTGGTGGCCCAGTCTGCGGGTTCGGGTTGAGGCTCACGGTCTACAACCTCCAATTTGTCGTTGCGAT
>JAQFVO010001388.1 GCA_027942505.1 Endozoicomonas sp.
GACGATATGCCGGCTTTTTACCAAGCCATCGACGTATTCTGCCTGGCATCAAAAAAAGAGGGACTGCCTCTATCACCACTGGAAGCCCAGGCCTGTCAGACCGTGGTTGTGATCACTGATGTAGGTGGTTGTCGCGAGGCGGTCGATCCCGCCAGCGGTATTCTGGTTGAAACGGGCAACACCAATGTTCTGACCACTGCTCTGCTAAAACAGCTGACCGACGGGACCACTCCTGAAAAACAGTCATCTGCCCGCGAGTTTGTCGTCAATCATGGCAATCTTGAGCGAATGATCCAACAGTACCACCAGCTCTATCTTGGGAGGGCGTTGTAATGGACTGGCTTGTTGTGATGCTCTTTTGCCTGGCAGCCCTCGTAATTGTTTACCATCACATCGGCTATCCAATAATGCTCAAACTGATGACCAGGGAGCTGGAAAACAAGTTGCCAGCCTTTTATCACCGGCAATATCGTATCACCCCGCTCGACCATATGCTGCCGAGCATCCACTTGATCATGCCTGCCCATAACGAAGCCAGCACCATCGCCGAGAAAATCCACAACCTTGCCGCTCTTGACTACCCAGACTACAAACTGAAAGTCACGCTGGTCTGTGACGGTTGCACAGACGCCACGGCCCAGCTGGCCAGGCAAGCACACGCTGAACAGCTGTGCCGCCACTTGCAGCTGACTATTATTGAAAAGCCCAGAAACAGTGGCAAAGTGGCCATCCTGAACGAAGCCATCAGCCAGAGCACGTCGACAGTGGTTGCCCTGTCTGATGTCTCCTCATTGCTCTCCGTTGACAGCCTGTTAGTGGTGGCCACCCAACTGAGCCAGGAACAGACCGGTGTGGTCTGTTCCAGCTACCACTTTTACCAATCGCTCAGTGTGGGTGAGCAGGCTTACTGGCAGTACCAGCGCAGCATTAAATCCAGAGAGAGCGCCCTTGGTGCCACCCTGGGTGTACACGGTGCGTTTTATGCCTTTCGCCGGGACCTGTTCAAACTGATCCCACCAGACACCATCAACGACGATTTTACCCTGCCGGTACAGATCATTATGAAAGGGTATCAATGCTTGTACGACCCCAGAATTATTGCCATGGAACTGGAACAGGCAGGCAACGACATGGATTTCCAACGTCGAAAGCGCATCGCTGCCGGTAATGTGCAACAGGCAACACGACACTTGGGTTTACTCCATCCTCGCTATGGCAAAATAGCGTTCAACTTTTTTTCTGGTAAGTTCCTGCGCCCATTTATGCCGCTGTTTCTGCTGATGGCACTACTCTCATCTGCCTGGCTAGCCCCGGAAAACGTCTTTTTTCAGATTCTTCTGTTGGGGCAGTTGGGCATTTACACCATTACCGTTTTTTACCTGTTATTCCACTCTCAGCCGTCACACAGGCAGCTGAGGGTACTTTTTTACCTGGTATCCGGTCACCTTGCCATGGGCATTGGCTTATGCCAGTACCTGTGCGGACAACATAAGGGACAGTGGAAAAGGGTTAGTCAACAAATTCAAAAAGATAAGTAACGCCGTTACGGAGTGCACTCATGATAGAGCCGACCTTTGTTCATCCTGTCGCAGCCAGAGGCAAGCGATTGATTGATATTGTCCTTGCCCTTGTCGGTCTGGTAATTACCCTGCCACTGCTCCCTTTCATTGCCCTGGCCATTCGACTGGACAGCCCGGGTCCGATCATTTATCAGCAAATTCGCATTGGCTATCAGATGGAGAGCTATATCCGTCTGTTTATGATGAAAAAGTTCAGAACCATGCGCAATGATGCCGAAGCTGGCACTGGCCCGGTCTGGGCACAGAAAAATGACCCAAGAATTACCCGGGTTGGTAATTTCCTGCGTAAAACCCGCCTCGACGAAATCCCCCAGTTGTGGAATGTCCTGGTGGGCGATATGTCCATCGTTGGCCCAAGACCTGAGCGTCCGGGCATGTATCAAAAGCTTGAAAACAACATTCCTTTTTACAGCGAACGTACTTTTGACGTCGTACCGGGCATTACTGGCTTGGCACAAGTTAACATGGGGTATGATGAGACGTTAAATGATGTGAAAAATAAAGTAGCCTACGACCACGCCTATGCATTGGCGTTAACAACCACATGGGGCTGGTTGAAAATGGACTTCTACATCATGATCAAAACGCTTTACGTCATGGTGACGGGCAAAGGGCAGTGACAAGCCTATCCGAGAATAGCGCCCGTAGTAAGGATTGCGAGAAGTTGAGGATAAAAATTTCTGCTACTGAGGAGAATGGTGGGGCTGTTCTCGGGCGGCCTCCTGATGAAGCTGATTTAAAGCAATCTCATCAAGGGCTTGCCTGAGTGCCTCACGGCTATGAGCGCCATCCTGAAAAGCATCCGCCAACTGTTGTACATGAATTTTGCATTGCAGACCCTGCGGCAATTCATTTTCTGCTGGCCACAACACAACATCCGGATAGACCCCAGTCATTTCCTGCATCCACAACAATTTCTCTTTCATGGACATTTTGCCGACGACTGACTGCTCCTGGTTAATATTGCCGACAAAGACTTTCAATGCACCACTGTCGTTAATACTCTCAGCAATTTCCGGAATCAACAGAGAGGGTAAAATGCTGGTCATAAAGCTGCCTGGGCCAATAACAATCATGTCAGACTCTTTGATCGTAGCCAGCGCTTCATCTGTAGGCTGTATGGTCGGCAGGATCATCAACTTCTCCGGGCGTGTTTGCAAAGCATCAATGGTAGTTTCACCGACGACCTCCTGACCATTCACAACGGCCCCAAGACGCGCTGGCTGTTCTGACATGGGAATCAGCTCAGCACTGACCTGTAACATCTGACGAATCAGGTTAATGGCATCAAGCGGCCGCACACACATCTGATCCATGGCCAGCAAAATCAGATTACCCAGATTGTGCCCACTGATATCACCACTGTTTTTAAAGCGATACTCAAATAAAATACGGGCCAGGTTGGGGCTGTCTGAACAGAGCTGGTTAAGACAATTTCTCAGATCCCCCCAGGCAATGCAGTCGCTGGCTTCGCGCAATCGCCCAGTTGATCCACCATCGTCGGTAGTGGCAACAATGCCTGACAAACGTTCCTGGAGAAAACCAATGCTGGCCATTACCCGACCAAGACCGTGACCACCACCAATGGCAACAATCCTGCGACACTGATAGAGCGCTTTTACAGAGTACATAGCAGTATTTCCGGTAAGCTCATGAAATATGGCACTCACGCCCCCGCCGCTTTGCCATGAGATGCACGAAGATTGGGTATTTATACAACGGTGCTAATATAATCGGCCAGGCGGGCTGATTCTTCGCTCCCCAGAAACAACCCAAGCTTACTGCGACGCCACAGCAAGTCATCAGCCTGCATGACCCACTCATTGCGGATCAGATAATCAACCTCATGCTGGTACAGACCGGCGCCAAAGTCGATCCCCAGTTCATCAATACTGGCCTTACCCGCTAACAACTGATGTGTCAGAGCACCATAGCTGTGTACATAGCGCACCGCGATTGACTGTGGCAGCCATGGGTAGCGTTGTTGCACGTCCGCCAGACAGCGATCTGCCTGCTGAGCACCAGGCAACTGACTGTTTTCGGTCCAGCACCCACCGGCTTCAGGAAAGTAGGGTCCAAGTCGCTCTAAGATGTGCTCAGCCAGACGCCGGTACGTGGTCAACTTGCCACCGAACACTGAGATCAGAGGAGTTTGTCCGCTGTCGTCTTCCAGGGCAAAGGCATAATCCCGCGTTACCGTGCGAGCATCGCTGGCTTCATCTTCAATCAGCGGACGGACACCCGAGTAGTCCCAGACAATATCGGCAACAGAAACCGATTTTTTGAAGTGGTTGTTCACGACCTGACAGAGGTACTCACGCTCATCGACCGAGCAGGTGGTGCCTGCCGGGTCACCGGAGTACTCCACCTCCGTGGTGCCTATCAGCGAGTATCGGTCCAGATAAGGTATGACGAACACGACCCGTTTGTCGCTGTTTTGCAGGATGTAGGCCTGCCTGCCCTGGTAAACCTGCGGAACGACAATATGGCTGCCCTTAACCAGCCGCATTTTCTTATCCGTAGTGCTCGGCAACTTGGCAAGCATCTGTGTAACCCACGGCCCGGCGGCATTGACCAACGCCCTGGCCGTGACTTGGGTTGTCTTGCCAGTCAGCTGATCGGCAAGCTCGATTTGCCAAACGCCATCAACCCGTGCAGCACTCACCACCTTGGTTCTGGTGCGGATGGTGCCACCATGCTCGCGCACGCCCTGGGCATTAAGCAACACCAGGCGGGCATCATCGACCCAGGCGTCCGAATATTCGAACACCATCTTGAAATGGTCTTTCAGTGGACTATCTGCGCTAACGGCAATACGGCGACTGCCTTTGAGGGAGTTACGCTTGCTCAGATGATCGTAGAGAAACAGCCCCAGCCTGACCATCCATGCCGGTCGCAGCTTTGATTGCAGAGGGAGGTGAAACTGAAGTGGCCAAGAGATATGGGGCGCCATTCTCAGGAGTACCTCACGCTCCCCCAGTGCTTCTCTGACCAGGCGGAACTGGTACTGTTCAAGATAACGAAGTCCGCCGTGAATCAGTTTACTGCTTGAAGATGAGGTGGCGCCGGCCAGGTCACCCATTTCATACAGGCCGACCTTGAGGCCACGACCGGCAGCATCGTAGGCAATGCCTGCACCATTAATACCGCCGCCAATCACCAAAAGATCGTAGTTTGACTGTGCCATTGCCATTGCCCTCAGACAACATCAGCTTTCTGTCAGGCCAACAATCCTTGGGGTGATCAGGAATAAACGTACCTGTTTAATTTTCGACGTGGACTCAGACCTGAACATATGACCAAGCACTGGAATATCACCGAGCACAGGAATTTTCGAAGATTTCTCCTCATCCTGCTCTTTGTAGAACCCGCCAATCAGCAGGCTCTCCTGCTCGCTGATGATTGCCTGAGTGTTGATTGAACTGTTGGTGATTTCCGGCAATTTCTGAGCTTCTTCCGTATCCGTTCCCTGACTGCCTGTGCCGTCCTGAATATTTACGCTCATGTGGATACGCCGGCCAGTGTCCTCCCGGACAATGCGCGGTGTTACCTGTACCACAGTTCCTGAAGTCACAGGGAACAGCTCCGCATCTTCGTTACTTTCCACTTTTACGTAAAAAGTACTACTGTTGTCCAGAATCGCCTCAATGTTATCAAGGGTCAGGATCGATGGCCTGGAGACAATTTTCACTCGTCCCTCATCCGCCAGCAGTTTCAGCTGCGCATTAAATGAACCCAGGGCGCTGGAGACAATGGTCGTATAGCCAGTTGAAGGATCGAAAGAGAAGTTGGTATCTCCTGAACCACCACCATTATTGTCCCACTGGACACCAAGTTCACGCAGATCCTGAGTATTGATGTCGATAATCGAGACACTGATCTCAATTTGAGACGTTGGTTTATCAAGTGATGTGATCAACTCTGCATACATGGGCATCTTTGATTCAAGATCGTGGACAATTATCGCGTTCAATCTTGGATCAGCATTGATGTAGATTTCATCAGCCACGGCACCGGCATTTAACGGCGACATGCCGTCTTCCGCCTTTTGTTCTGGTTGCGCCTCTCCGGATCTGGTGACACTTTCCACTGGGGCCACAGTCGGGTTAGGAATTCCCTGTTTGGTCACCTGGGCCACACCACCGCCTTTGATAATACTCGTCAGAATGGTAGCAACACCCGGCACCGTCATCTGCTGTCCCCGGAAGGTAAATGACTTATCCGTTGCCCAGGCGTACTTCAGCGGGAAAGTGCGTACAGTCAGCTTACTTTTCTGGCGCTCACCCTCTTTGGCATCAAGCAGCTGTGCCGTCTGAGAGATCAGCTCGGTATAGCGAGGTGGTCCGGAGATAAAGACCAAGCCTTCATTGGATTGCTCTTTCCAGAAAAAGCGACCATCCCAGATACCGATCTTTTTCAGCGTTTCCTTAAACTGACTGACAGACAGATAACTCAGGCTGATGATCTGCTGATTCGATGCACCACCGTCGTAGACAAACAGAGTGTGCCCATCGAAATACCAGATAAACCCATAGATATTGGCCAGATGATCGAGAAAGTCCACCGGCGTCATTGGACCAATTTTGCCGTTTACCGACCCCTGAACTGTTTCAGAGATATTAATGGGCATGTAATAACTGCCGGCAAAATTTTGCAACACCTCCTGCAGGCTGTCGTCATTACCGAAATAGGCATACGGACGTTCACCAAAAGCTGCCAGAGCCGGGGACTCGTCATCATCAATGGTACCATCAAAGAAATCCAAAGCCTCTTGAATAGCCTCCTGAATAGCGTCTTCTGCCGTAATGACGCCATTATCCTCAACAGGTACCTGTTGCATCACGTAGTTATTACCGGCATCAGACATCACTTGTTGCGGTGATGATTGGCGAGCAAAGTTGTAGTCGTACGCGGAGTTTGCGGCATAATGAACCGGTCTGCCGTTATGAGAAACGTTAGACTCTTTACCCGACACCGACATACCATTCGCAGCAGAACGATCAGAAATGTAGTTGTTGACCTGGTTTGGAAAGCGCCTGGCATCTATCGACTGGACCTGATTGCCTGAAAAGCTCCTGGCGTCGAGGGGCTGGTCGGTTGATGTGGCGTCAGGTTTGTCCTGCGTTATTTCGTTCGGGAAGTAGATCACCTGCCCTACCCGTAGCATCTGAGTCGCATCAAGCTGATTGTATGCAGCCAGCTCATTAGCCTCAAAACCATAGCTATCAGCAATAACTACTAATGTCTCTTGAGGGCGCACTATATGCTTGCGGGTTTGTGGTTCCTCTGATGCCCAGTTTGCCAGCGCTGGAAAACTGAGCGCCAGCAAAAGTGACTGAGTAATCAGAGAATTTCTTAAAAAGCCCATCAGACGCGTGCCTCCGTGCTCATGTCTGCTCCAGCTTAATTCAACAGCGCTTAATGAATATGTGCCTTGTTTTGATTCAGCTGTGCCAATAAAAATCCGTTGCTTTCCACTGTATCGGAATGCTAAAGCCATTCACCAGTACTAAACCAAAAAAATAATTGGTAACAGTAAAGACCTTTACTCAAGACACTTCGCCGCCGACAACACACATTAACTACACCCAACCAGACAAACAGGCAGGTTCCTTCAATGGCAGACTCAGTCTCATTTGGTAATGGCATCTCCGGCATTTCCAGACTCTCTACTACCCAGACGCACACCGACTTTCCCAAGTCCAAATCCAACTTCAAACCCTCCGGTGACAAGGTTGTCGACTACACCTGGAAGGCACTTGATATGAGCCG